>NZ_JAKRFG010000006.1:0-250376 GCF_022348135.1 Halomonas sp. McD50-4
GCGAGAAGGTCAGCTTTTCAGGTACCATTTTGGAAGCGGCTGTTGGTGCTTGATGGATTGGTTAGGTTCTTGAAATCATAGCACTTTCAGCCGCTTTCTTTTATACCCTGTGAGAAATCCGGGCTAGGGTGTAAAGGTGCAATCCATAAGGAGGTGACCTATGCATACTTCAGTGAATACTTCGCGTCTTGTCACGTTGAGCGCCATTGCTGCACTGACCATCGGGCTGGCGGGCTGTGGTTCCACGACCGGTGAGCGGGCCACCAGCGGTGCCGGTGTCGGGGCGGCGGTTGGTGCAGGGGCCGCTGCCGTGACCGGTGGTAGCGTCACACAAGGGGCTGTCATTGGTGGTGGTGTGGGTGCCGCCACGGGGGCAGCCACCGATGAAGAGGATATCAACCTCGAATAACTCACCTGCCTAGCGGCATAGGCTAAAACCGCGCATGCCTAGATGAAAGTGGTCGGCATGCGCGGCGTTGTACTCAGGACCAAGTACATTGCCGAACGTCTCACACGCGCCATCCCGCGCGGCTCGCAAAAACGCTCCCGCGTTACCCGTATCGTCCCAGTCGCTAATGAGCGATATTCGCTGGCCGTTCTCGAACTGAAACCCCACCACATCCAGCGCTTCGGCGGTCGCGTGCTCGCTACGTCGCCCCGTCTCACGGCCATATACGTTGCGGCAGGCAAAACTACCCACATGGTTCACTTGGGCGACCCGGCTACCCATGATGGCCTGTGCGGCAGGCTGCAACGCATGGCGTTCATACATCACCCACGCCAGCGCTAGCGGGCAGGAGGCCACGAAACTCTGGTTGAAGCGCACGCTACTGCGTTGCATGCGTACGGTATTGCTGAGTGGGCAGCTGGCGGTAGGGGTGTAATCGGCCAGTGGCGTGTAGCGCAGTTCGCCTTCGGGCACGGTGTCGAGCGCTGCGAGGCAGGCGGTGCGGTCGTCGTTCAAGCGCTTGAGCTTCAGTTGGGTAATGGGCGTGATAGGGTCATCGACGTGTAACTGCGCCCAGGGAGCCCAGTGCCGGGGAATCTCGATCATCCCTTTTTGCAGCGCCACTCCCAGCGCAATCAAGCATAAAATGAACAATGTGCTGCGCATGCTGACCTCCTTGCGGCTGTTTGGAAACGCTACAGTCCCTGCCATGGGTGTGCGATACTGCGCACCCTATGACGTCGGCAGTGGCCAGCCTGCGTGATGACGAACGACCATTTTGACTAACTAGGGAAGCGCTTCATGTCCCAGGGTACGCTGTTTATTGTTTCTGCCCCGTCGGGCGCGGGTAAAACCAGCCTCGTTCGTGAGCTGATCGAAAGCCTGGACGGTATTCAGGTGTCGGTGTCGCATACCACGCGTGCCAAACGCGAAGGTGAGGTCAATGGCGTCAATTACCACTTTACCCAAGTGCCTGACTTCGAAGCGATGATCGACCGCGGCGACTTCTTCGAGTATGCCAAGGTCTTCGACAATTACTATGGCACTTCGCGTCAGTCGGTCCAAACCTTGCTAGACGCGGGGCAAGACGTCATCCTAGAGATCGATTGGCAGGGCGCGCAGCAGGTACGCGAGCAGATGCCTTCTGCCGTGTCGATCTTCATCCTACCGCCATCGCGTAGCGAGCTGGAGCGACGTCTCTCCAGCCGTGGCACCGACGAACACGCGGTGATTGCCCGACGCATGCGCGATGCAGTCAGTGAGATGTCCCACTACGACGAGTACGACTACCTGGTCATCAACGACGACTTCACCACGGCGCTTCAGGAACTCCAATCGCTGGTGATCAGCCGCCGCTTGACGCGCGCCACCATGCAGGAACGCCACGCGCCGCTGCTCGATGCACTCTTGTCACAGGCGCCTAGCGTCGAGTAATCTATCAGGTCCTATCACCACTCTTTTCGCTGGGTCGGCGACGTTGTTCAACAACGCCGGCCCGGCGTCGTCATTACAGGAAGGCCCCATGGCTCGCGTAACCGTTGAAGATTGTCTGGAAAATGTAGAAAACCGCTTCAAACTGGTGATGATTTCCACCCAGCGTGCTCGCCAGCTGGCCCGCGGCTCCCGCGATGCTCAACTGCCCTGGGAAAACGATAAGCCCACCGTCATGGCGCTGCGCGAAATCGCCGCAGGCCTGGTGGATCACAGCGTTCTGGACGAGCCGGTCGAAGCGCCGGTGCGCGCGCGTCCCGCCATGACGCCTAGCACTCAAATCGACGATTAAGCAGGCAGCGATTAGAGGCGCGGTACATGTTCACCATCGATGACCTGGCCGATCGACTCGGCGGCTACTTACCCCCGGACGAGATCCAGCAGGTCAAGCGCGCCTTCTACTACGCCGAGCAGGCCCACGATGGCCAGCGCCGCCGCTCGGGTGAACCTTACGTCACCCATCCGCTGGCGGTCGCCAATATTCTCGCCAACATGCACATGGACCATCAAAGCCTGATGGCCGCCATGCTGCACGACGTGATCGAAGACACCGGCGTGTCCAAAAAAGCCCTGGCGGCCCAGTTCGGCAAGCCGGTAGCCGAGCTCGTCGACGGTGTTTCCAAGCTTACCCAGATCACCTTCGAAGACAAAGCCGTTGCTCAGGCGGAAAACTTCCAGAAGATGGTGCTGGCGATGTCGCGGGATATTCGCGTCATCATCGTCAAGCTGGCCGACCGACTGCACAACATGCGCACCTTGGGCGCGTTACGCCCTGACAAAAAGCGCCGCATCGCCCGGGAAACCCTGGAAATCTATGCGCGTATTGCGGGTCGGTTGGGTATCAATACCATTCGTGTCGAGCTGGAAGACCTCTCGTTCCAGGCGATTCACCCCATGCGCGCCGAGCGTATCAAGCGCGCCGTGGCCAGTGCGCGGGGCAATCGTCGCAGCGCCATGCGGGAAATTCAGTCATCTCTGCAGCAGAGCCTCGACGATGAAGGCCTGAAAGGCACGGTGATTGGTCGCCAAAAGCACCTGCTCTCGATCTACAAGAAGATGCGCGATCAGCGTAAGCCCTTCATCGAGATCATGGATGTCTTCGGTTTTCGGATCATCACCGAAGACGTGGCGAGCTGCTATCGAATCCTAGGCGTCGTGCACAACCTTTATAAGCCGGTGCCGGGGCGGTTCAAAGACTACATTGCGATTCCCAAAGCGAACGGCTATCAAAGCCTGCACACTACGCTGTTTGGCCAGCGGGGCATGCCCATCGAAGTGCAGATCCGCACCCGAGAGATGGAAGCCATGGCCAATAACGGGATCGCTGCCCACTGGCTCTATAAAGCCGGCCAGACCGCGCACCCGATTGCCGAAGGTAGCCACGCTCGCGCCCGCGCCTGGGTGAAGGGGCTTTTGGAGATGCAGCGCCACGCGGGGGATTCGCTGGAGTTCATCGAGCACGTCAAGAACGACCTGTTCCCCGACGATATCTACGTGTTCACCCCGAAAGGCGACATCATGGAGCTGCCCCAGGGCGCCACGGTGATCGACTTCGCCTACAGCGTACACACCGATATCGGCAATAACTGCATCGCCTGCCGGATCGACCGTCACCTCGCGCCGCTCTCCACGCGGCTGGAAAGCGGCCAGACGCTGGAGATCATTACTGCCCCCGGCGCGCGTCCCAATCTGGCGTGGCTGAATTTCGTCACCACGGCCAAGGCGCGCTCCGCCATTCGCCATGCGTTGAAGCATCAGCAGCAGGCGGAGGCGGTGATGCTGGGCCGTCGACTGCTCAACAAGGCGCTGGCACCGTTCGAAACGAGCCTGGAAGAGCTCGACGAAAGTATCTTCGAGCAGGCGCTCGAGCAGCTGGACGCACCGTCGCTGGATGCCTTGCTCGAGTCGTTGGGGTTAGGCAACCGCATGGCGCACGTGGTCGCGCGTCGCTTGGTGGATGTCGCCCATGGCGACAGCTTCGATAAGACACTGTCTGACAGCAACGACAAGGCCGTGGTCATCAGCGGCAGCGAAGGCATGGTGATCAACTTTGCCCGTTGTTGCCACCCCTTGCCCGGCGACCCGGTGGTAGGACATCTCTCGGTCGGTAAAGGGCTGGTGGTACACCGCAGCGAGTGTAAAAATCTCGCCGAGCGTAAAAACGATCCCGAAAAGCTGTTTGCGCTGGAGTGGTCGGAACACATCGACGAAGACTTCCCGGTGGCACTGCGTATCGAAATCGAAAGCCGCCGTGGCTTAGTGGCCGAGCTGGCGGGACTGGTGACCGATGCCGATGCCAATATCGAGCGCATTGGTATCGAAGAGCGCGACGCGCGCCTCTCCACCGTCAATCTCACGCTGTCGGTCAAAGGGCGTGTCCACCTCGCCCGCATCATTAAACGCATCCGTAACCTGCCCAACGTTGGCAAAATTACCCGTACCGCTAACTAAACACCCATGCGTCGACGGCTGGCGTTTCACGCTGGCAGCGTCAGCCATGGCGATAATAAGCAACGTTTCATTTTTACAGGAGAAGGACACCCAATGAGCAACAAAGCGGTTATCAACACAGAAAAGGCCCCTGCCGCCATCGGCCCTTATTCCCAGGCCATCAAAGCAGGCAACACGGTGTATCTGTCGGGCCAGATTCCGCTCGACCCAGACACCATGGAAATCGTCTCGGACGATTTCGAAGCTCAGGCGCGTCAGGTCTTTACCAACCTGCAGGCCGTGTGTGAAGAAGCCGCTGGGTCGCTGGGCGATATCGTCAAGCTCAACCTCTATTTGGTCGATCTGGACAACTTTGCGATCGTCAACAAGGTGATGGAAGAGTTCTTTTCCACGCCGTTCCCGGCGCGTGCGGCGGTCGGCGTGAAGGCGCTGCCCAAAGGCAGCCAAGTAGAAGCCGAAGCCGTGATGGTGATCGGCGACTAAACGGCGTGACACCGACGCATACAAAAAGAGCGAGCCTATGAGGCTCGCTCTTTGCGTTTTCTAGCGTTCCAATCGACTCGCGGCTGGAGCGCTAGGCTTTTTGCAACTCTAAAAAACCGCCCTCTTTCAACACCTGGGCATAGCCCTCTTTGTAGGTCGGATAGCGGAAGGTGTAGCCAGTTTCGAGAATACGGCGGTTGTCGCAACGCTTGCTGGCACGACGGCGCAGCGGCGACTGCATGGTGTCGGTGGACTCCACCTTCAACTGTTTGGCCAACCACGCCATCACGTTGTGCATGGTCACCGGTTCGCAGTCGCTACCGAGATAAAGGTCGGCCAGCGGTGTGCCGCTCTCCTGGCAGCGGATCAGGTGCGCCAGAATGCCGGTGCAGTCGTCCCGATGGATGCGGTTGGAGTAGATCACCGGCGTGACGGCGGCCAGTCGGCCTTCGGCCACTTGGTGAATCAAACGATCACGCCCTGGGCCATAAATACCGGAGAAGCGCACCACGGTGCCGGGCAGCGGGTGATTGAGCAGCGCCTGTTCGGCCTCGCACATCAGGGTGCCGGAGAAACTAGTGGATTCCGTGGGGCTCTCCTCGTTGACCACCTCGCCCTCTTGCTGACCATAGACACTGGTAGAGGAGACGAAGAAGATGCGCCGTGGCGGTGTGTCGTGCTGCTCCAGTACGCTGAGCACACGCTTGAGACCGTCTGGATAGGCGCTTTGGTAAGCACTCTCTTCGAAGCGGTCTGCACTGACGGTGTAAATCACGTAGTCGGCTTGGGGCAGGGCGCTGGCGTCGGCTCCTTCCAGGTCGTTGAGATCGAGGGATAGCGGCTCGATGCCGGTATGCTCTAATGCGTTGGCTTGGCGGCGCACACCTATCACGCGATGCCCATCGTTTAGCAGCTCTTGTCCAAGCGTGACGCCGATGTCTCCACAGCCGATAATCAGTACCGTTAGTTTCACCTTGCTCACCCCTCTTGATAAATATTCCCTATCAGATACAAAGTCCCTATGAGATGTGCCATCTTCAATAGGGCTTGTCTGTCCTTTTCCGTCTCGCTAACACGATGACTCGAGCTGCAACGAGAGGATGCCACTGGCATTGCTATGACTTTAACAGAACTTCGCTACATCGTAACCCTTGCCCAAGAGCGCCATTTTGGCCGCGCCGCCGAGCGCTGCCATGTTTCCCAGCCGACGCTCTCGGTCGCCGTGAAAAAACTCGAAGACGAGCTGGACATTCCGCTGTTCGAACGCTCTAAATCCACCGTGCAAGTCACGCCCTTGGGCGAAAAGATCGTTGCCCAGGCCCAGCGCGTATTGGAACAGAGCGGTTTGATCTACGAGCTGGCCAGCGCGGGCAAAGACCAGCTCGCTAACCCGCTGCGCATCGGCGCGATTTATACCATTGGACCTTACCTATTCCCCCATTTGGTGCCAGCACTGGCCAGCGCTGCCCCGCAAATGCCGCTGTATATCGAAGAGGGCATGACCGGCACGCTGCGCGCCAAGCTGCGTAGCGGCGAGCTGGACGTGATCATCGTGGCCCTACCGTTTACCGAAACCGACGTGGTCACCAAGCCGATCTACGACGAGCATTTCGAGGTGTTGATGCCTGCCAGCCACCCGTGGGTCGAGCGCGAGGCGATCCATAAAGAAGATCTATTAGAAGAGCGGCTGCTGCTGCTGGGCGAAGGCCACTGCTTCCGCGACCAAATCCTCGAAGCTTGCCCGGCGATTACGCAAAAGCTCAACAGTCCCAACAATACCCTGATTGCCGAAGGCGGTTCGCTCGAGACGATTCGCCATATGGTGGCGTCCAAACTCGGCATTACCGTGCTGCCGCAGTCGGCGCTCGGCACCGACCAGTACGAGAACGCCATGCTGGTCAGCCGCCCCTTCGTAGAACCAGCACCCTCGCGCACGGTGGCCATTGCCTGGCGAGCCAGTTTTCCGCGCCCGAAGGCCATCGATGCCTTGGCCAACGCGATCAGCCAGTGCCAGCAGCCGGTGCATAAGGTGAAGCAAGTCCCATGAGTGAGCTGTCCGCACCGGTGACGGCGCTCAAGGGCGTAGGCGAGGCGCTGGCCATCAAGCTGGCCCGCCTAGGTGTGGAGCGCGTGAGTGATCTGCTGTTTCACTTGCCGCTACGCTACCAGGATCGCACGCGACTTACCCCCATTGGCCTGCTGCGGGCAGGCCATGAAGCGGTGGTCGAGGGGGAAGTGACCGCCAGCGATATCGTCAAAGGGCGACGGCGCAGCCTGCTGATTCGTCTGCGCGACGATAGCGGCATTTTGAGTCTACGCTTTTTCCACTTCTCGCCTGCGCAACAGCAGCAGCTTCGCCCCGGCGTGACCGTTCGGGCGTTTGGCGAAGCTCGGGCAGGCGCCACAGGGCTAGAGATCTATCATCCGGAATACCGCCTTAGCGGTGGCAGTGAAACGCCGGTGGAGGAGTACTACACGCCGATTTACCCCACCACCGAGGGGCTGCACCAAACCCGTCTGCGGGCGCTGACCCAGCAGGCGCTGCGCCTTTTAGAGCAAGCGCCCGAAGCGTTACCCGATGTGATTCCCGATGCCCTGCGTCAGCGCTTCCAACTGCCGGGGCTGCACGCTAGCTTGCAGCTATTGCACCAGCCGCCGCCGGACGTGGATTTGGAGCAGCTGGCCCATGGTCACCACCCCGCCACGCGGCGCCTGGCACTGGAAGAGCTGTTGGCCCATCAGTTGAGCCTGCGGGAAGTGCGCCTGCGTATTCAGGCCGACGGCGCACCGGAGCTACCGTCGGGGCGCAGCCTGCAAACGCGCTTTCTGGCGCAGCTACCGTTTGCGCTCACCGGTGCCCAGCGTCGGGTGCTGGAAGAAATAGCCCTCGACCTGGCCCGCCCCGCGCCCATGCTGCGCCTTGTGCAGGGGGACGTTGGGTCGGGCAAGACGGTGGTGGCGGCCATGGCGGCGCTCTCGGCGCTGGCGGGCAACTGCCAAGCGGCGATGATGGCACCCACGGAGATCCTCGCCGAACAGCACTACCGCGCCTTCAAAGCGTGGTTCGAGCCGCTGGGCATCGAAGTGGCGTGGTTGGCAGGCAAGCTAAAGGGCAAGGCGCGGCTGGATGCCAAAGCCGCCATTGCCGACGGCCGAGCGCGGATGGTGGTGGGCACCCACGCGCTGTTTCAAGACGACGTGCATTTCCAGTGTCTGGGGCTGGCGATCATCGATGAGCAGCACCGTTTTGGCGTTCACCAGCGCCTTGCCCTGCGGGAAAAGGGCGAAGCCGGTGGACTGACGCCCCACCAGCTGATCATGACCGCCACGCCGATTCCCCGCACCCTGGCGATGAGCGCCTATGCGGACTTGGACGTCTCGGTGATCGACGAGCTGCCGCCGGGACGCACGCCGGTGAAAACCGTGGTGGTGTCGGACGAGCGCCGCCCCGAGGTGGTCGAGCGTATTCGCAACGCCTGCCGTGACGGTCGCCAAGCCTATTGGGTGTGTACGCTGATCGAAGAGTCGGAGGCGCTGCAGTGCCAGGCCGCTGAAGTGACCCGCGATGAACTCACCCAGGCGCTGCCCGAGTTGGCCATCGGGCTGATTCATGGGCGTATGAAGGCGGCCGAAAAAGCCGAGGTGATGGAGGCCTTCAAAGCCGGTGAGCTCGACCTGCTGGTGGCGACCACGGTGATCGAGGTGGGAGTCGACGTGCCCAACGCTAGCTTGATGATCATCGAAAACCCTGAGCGTTTGGGGCTTTCCCAGCTTCATCAGCTGCGCGGCCGGGTGGGACGCGGCAGCACCGAAAGCTTCTGCGTGCTGCTGTACCACCCACCGCTCTCCAAAAGCTCTCGGGAACGGCTCGGCGTGATGCGGGAAACCACCGACGGCTTCCGTATTGCTGAAAAAGACTTGGAAATCCGCGGCCCTGGCGAGGTATTAGGGACTCGCCAAACCGGCCTCGCACAGATGAAAATCGCCGATCTAGAGCGCGATGCCGACCAGCTAGAGCGGGTCACCGCCCTGGCTCAGGCGCTCCAGGGCAACACCGAGGTCACTGCCCTGCTGGTGCGCCGCTGGCTGGGCGAGGCGGCGGGCCGCTACGGGCAGGTGTAATGGCGGTGTAGTGAAGTGGCATCGAGGCGTGGCCAAGGGTCACGTGGCCGTATCGAGGGCGTGCAGCGACTCTGCGTTCGAATCGGTCAAACGATGGGCGGCATCGCTCAAGGGGCCAAGCTGCTCGGCAATCAGGCGCAGCTGGCTTTGAATGGGTCGATAGAGCGTGATGGCATTCTCTTCTCCGCTGCCGCCGTGCTCACCTAGCTGGCTCAGCAGCTCGTTGGCAGGCGCGGTCAGCGGCTCCACGGGTAGGCGTTTATCCAGCTGTTCCGCTAGCTGTTCCAGTAAGGCGCTGATCCGCTTGGCCTGCGGCACGAGGGTGGCATCGTCTTCATCCTCTGCCAGCCGGTGGCGGTGGGCACCTAGCGCGGAGAGGTGGCTGAGCAGCGTGTTGGAGAGCACCAAAAAGCGCAGCCCGTTGTCGGCATCCTGCTTCCGGTAGTGCCCTGGCTCGTGGAGCATGTTGGTGAGCAGGGTCGAGAGCGCCGCATCCGCGTTGTGCGCATTGCGCCGTGCCAAGCGGTAAGCTAGGTCGTCCTGCTTGCCCTCTTCGTACTGGTGGACGATTTCGTCCAAGTAGCGGCGGTGGTTGGTCAGCACCTTGGCGGCCTCACGGTAGAGGCGGCGGCCCTGCCAGTCCGGCAGAATGAAAAATACCGCCAGTCCCGCAATCAGCGAGCCGATCAACGTATCGAACAGCCGCGGCCAGATAAGGTCGAAGCCATCCCCCACCTGATTGAAACTGCACAGCACCAGCAGGGTGATCGAGGCCGTGGCGATCACGTAATGCTTTTCACGATTGGCAAAGAATGACACGCCCGCCGCCACGGCAATCATGCTCTGGATTAGCGGCTGGGGAAACAGGCTGATGGAGGCCCAGCCTGCCACCAGCCCGAGTACCGTGCCCACTATCCGCTGGGAGAGAAAGCGCCGCGTGGTGGCAAAGTTAGGTCGACATACGAACAGCGTGGTCAGCAAAATCCAGAACCCTTGCTGGGGATCGAGCCATTGCAGCAGCCCATAGCCCGCCACTAGCGCGGTGGTTAGGCGCACCGCGTGGCGAAAGGTAGGCGAGCCTAGCGTGATATTGAGCCGCACCCGTTTCCAGGCCTCCTGCAGACTCGAAGGAGAGCGGTCGTAGAGCGCGCTATCCCGGCGTTCGTCGTCGGTATCCGGGTTGTGGGCGCTGGCAATCTGCGCCTCGAGCGTGGTGAGGTTGTCCGCTAAGGCATTCAACGGGCGCATCAGTGGCCGCCATTCGGGCTTGCCGCGCTCGCTCAGATTATCGATCGAGGCGCGCAGGTCGGCTAGCGCCTGCTCGCTCTGCTCGTGGCTAAAAGGGCGATTCAGCAGCAGCGATTTGGCCAGCTGGCGGCAGGCGCGGCCCTGCTGGTCGAGTAGCCGCTGGCAGCGAAACAGCACATCGTGGTGGAAAAAGGCGTCAGTAAGCGCGCTGTAGGGGTAGTGGGTGGAGCTGGCCCGTTCGTGGATATCCTGGGCGATAAAGTAAATTTGCAGGTAGCGGTTGAGCTTACGGTTGCCGCGCTGGCCCTCCAGGCGGCGAAAAATCATCTCCTTGGCTTGGTTGAGCGCCTCCACCACTTGGCCGTTCTGCCGTGCTAATGCCACGCGGCGAGCTTCGACATCCACACCGCGTACCGGCTCGAACAGCGCCGACTTCAAGATCAAGAACTCCCCCAGGGCTTTGTAGACCCGCGCCATGCTCTGCTTGACCGGCTGGCGGGAGAACAGTGCACACCACACCACGGAAATCGCGCCGTACCAGGCCGCTCCGGCCAAAAGCAGCAGCTGGCGCGAGGCGACGTCTTCATCCACGCCACCGTGCTGCTCGATATTGATCATGGAGTAGATCGACAGAATCAGCGTACCCGAGGCAATCGTCGCGTAGCGCTGGCCAATCGCCCCCAGCATGATCAGCGTGAAGGTAGAGAGCGCCAAGCCGACCGCAAATAGCCACGGCCACGGAAACAGCCACTGCACCACGAACGACGCCGATGCAAAGCAGAGCAGCGTCACTACCAGTGCCTGCAAACGCCCTTGCCAGCTATCGTCGGTCTCGGAGAGGGCACTGGCAATGATGCCCAAAAATAGCGGAATGACCAGTGCCACATCCCCCGCTAGCCCGCTCAACAGCAGCGCCCCGCTGAAGGCGATGAACACCCGCAGGCTGTAAGCGAACTTGTCCAGTGTCCAAAGGCGGCGCAGGGAATGGGTCAGGGGCATAGAGGCTCGTGTGACAAGTGATGTTAGACTTTAGTCTTGGTTAGTATAGAGGCATCGCAACGATGATGTCGCTCTTGACCTATCAACGCTAATGCTATCGCGGCCATGTGTTCTAAAAATTAGTGCACCAAAACGCTATGATTGAAACAGTAACCTTTCGATACTCGGAGTGACTCTAAAAAAAATAGGATCACTCCCATGGATCTAAAACTGCTGCTGGACTGGCGTCTACATCTTCTGGTGATACTGACGTCGATGTTTTCCGAGTGGATCGGCATCATTCGGATTCCGCTTGGGCCGGGAACATTACTACTATTACCACTCCTCTACGCGTTTATCATTGGCGTACTCTTCAATCCTCATCTCTTTTCAGCAATGGGCAAGGCCATTCCCAAGCCGGTGAGTCATGCCGCGGGCCCCATCATTCTGATCGCCATTTTGCCGTTCATTGCCAAGTTTGGCTCCACCATTGGGCCAGCGATCGAGCAAATTATCGCGGCGGGTCCTGCGCTGATTCTTCAAGAGCTGGGGAATCTTGGCACCATGCTGATCGCGCTGCCCTTTGCGGTACTCGTGCTCAAAATGGGCCGGGAAGCGATTGGTGCGACCTACTCCATTGCCCGCGAACCCAACATTGCCATTATTTCAGACCGTTACGGGCTAAGAAGCCCTGAAGGCATCGGCATTATGGGCGTGTACGTGGTGGGTACTATGTTCGGTACGCTCTACTTTGCCCTGATGGCGGGCTACATCGCCTCGCTAGATATCCTCGATATCCGCGCGCTGGCCATGGCCTGCGGTGTCGGCAGTGGCAGCATGGTAGCGGCATGCTCGGCAGCGTTGGCAGAAGCCGTCCCTGCCGCCAAAGATGAGCTGCTTGCCTTTGCCGGCGCCAGCAATCTGCTCACCTACGCCACCGGATTGTATGTATCGCTCTTTATTGCGCTACCGGTCACCGAGTGGATGTTTACGCGTTTGAAGGGTACCCGTCAGGAGGTTCGCCATGAAAACTCATGAGAGCACCGTCGATCAGTTCGACGCTGAGGCATTAAAAGAGCTGCGCCCCGAACAGCAGCTAGGTAAAACAGCCCTTGTGCTGGCGGCTGTCTGTGTGGCGGCGTGGTTTAGCAACATCGTCAACGGCTCGCCTTTGTTGGATGCGCTGCCTGGCATGCTAATTTTGTATGTCATGGTCATCATCGGCTTAGTGGTCGGGCGGCTATGCCCTTTTTATCTGCCTAGTGTGGCGTGGGTCTCGCTGATTAGTATCATCGCGACGCTCCCCGTCTTTCCGGGTAACGGCTGGATCATTGGGCAGTTGGCAGAGGTGAATTTCTTGGCGGTGGTCACCCCCGTACTGGCGTATGCCGGACTAGCGCTGACCCACCGTGAATTCTCGATGTTCAAGCAGACCGGCTGGAAGCTGGTCATTGTGGCCCTTCTCGTCTTCACCGGCACCTTTATTGGGTCGGCGGTGGTGGCTCACGTGATGCTTTAAGGAATACAAAACATGGCGACGTCAATACCCTTGCCTGATAGTAAAGAACTCACCGCTTGGCGACACGATTTCCACCAGCATCCGGAAACGGCGTTCGAGGAGCAGCGCACGAGTGCACGTATCGCCGCGCTGCTCGGTGAGTGGGGCTTTGAAGTGACCACTGGAATCGCTGGAACGGGCGTGGTCGCCGCGTTAGACGGTCAGCAGGGTGAAGGTAAAACGATCGGCCTTCGGGCCGATATCGATGCCCTGGATATCCGTGAAGAGACCGGGCTTGCCTACGCCTCGCAGACGCCGGGCAAGATGCACGCCTGCGGTCACGACGGCCATACCACGATGTTGCTGGGGGCGGCCTGGGCGCTGAAGCAGCAGCCCGACTTCAAAGGGCGGGTGGTGTTCATCTTCCAACCCGCCGAAGAGAACGAAGGCGGTGGCCGTGCCATGGTGGAGGACGGCCTGTTCGAGCGCTTTCCGATGGACGCGGTGTACGGCCTGCACAACTGGCCTGGGCTGCCCGTTGGTGTGGCAGCGGTGCACGATACCGACGTCATGGCCGCGTTTGATATTTTCAGCCTGACATTGACCGGTAAAGGCTGCCATGCAGCGATGCCGCATCTAGGCATTGATACGGTGCTGGCGAGTTGCCAACTGATCAGCCAACTGCAAGGCCTGATAAGCCGTGAAACGCCACCGGATAAATCGGCGGTGCTGAGTGTGACCAGCATCAACGGGGGAGACACGTTCAATGTGATTCCCGAGCAGGTGGCGCTGCGCGGCACGCTACGCTGTTTCGATATGGCGCTGAAAGAACGCCTAGAAGCGCGTTTCAAACAGGCGATTGCTAGCTTGGCCGACTTCCATGGTTTAGCCGTTGAGCTGGATTACCAGCGTTGCTACCCCGCCACGATCAATACGCCAGCGCATGCCCAGCACTGCGCAACGGTATTAGCGGGCTTGCTAGGCCAAGAAAATGTGTTGCGTAACCCGCCACCTAGCATGGCGTCCGAAGATTTCTCGTTCCTGCTTGCCGAACGGCCCGGTGCTTACATCTGGATGGGCAACGGTGAGGACTCGGCGTCGCTGCATAACCCCCACTACGATTTTAACGATGCGCTATTGCCGCTAGGAACGCGCTACTGGGTGGAGTTGGTCAAAGCGCTCTTGGTCTAAATAGCCAAACGATTTAACTCGCGTTATTCGCTTCCTTATGCCCACTGGGTAGGGGAGCGTCTACCCAGCATTCAGCGTTTTCTGCACTGTAAGGAGTTTTGTGATGCCTCAAACCTCAAGGTCTTTATCGTTGACGGTGATTGGGTTGGGACAGATGGGCGGCAATATGGCGCTCACGCTTAAAGCAGCAGGGTTTGCTGTAACCGGCACGGATGTCTTTGACGCCGCGCGTACCAAGCTCGCATCACTTGGCTTGAATGTTGTGACGCCTGATGCCCTACCAGCCAGTGATGTCTACCTTCTATCGCTGCCGACCTCAGCCCATGTGCGTGTGGTGCTTGAAACCTCCCCTGGTTTACTCGCGCGGGCGCCTCGGGGCAGTGTGATTGTCGATACCTCTACCAGTGACCCTGCCATGAGTCGTGAATTGGCTGAAAAAGTGATGGCCGCAGGGCTTCATTGGCTGGATGCCCCGGTCAGCGGCGGCCCCAAAGGGGCGGCCAGCGGCAAGCTAGGCATGCTGCTAGGCGGCGATGAAACCACCATTGAACGGGTCAGGCCGATGTTGGAGGCGATGTCCGCCAAATGCACCCATGTTGGTGGCCCAGGCAGCGGCCATGTGGTGAAACTGGCCAATAACTACCTGTGTGCGGCGCACCTGATCACGACCGCCGAGGCAGTTGCCATGGCCGCCCAAGCCGGTGTTGACCCCGCTGCTTGTCTGGCAGGCATCAATAGCGGCTCCGGGCGTAGCGCTATCAGTGAGGTGAATTTCCCCGAGTGGGTGCTGAGCGAGCGCTTCGACTCTGGCTTTACCACGGGATTGATGCGTAAAGACCTGCGCCTGGCGCGGGAGGCGGCTGAGCAGTTGGGCCTTCCTTTACCGCTGCTACAAATGGTTGTCGATGCTTGGCACGACAACACCGAACAGCCCACCGATAGCGATGACTTCAACCATATCACCACGCCGATTTTAGCCCGTGCCAGCCAAGCGGAGGGTAACCAATGAATTCACTTAGCCAACACGCCAGCGACCAGCTTGCCGCACTCCTAAACGGCTTTGGGTTAGCGGCAAAAACGCCGTTGAGCAACTGGATCGATGGTGATCTGGTGGCCGGAGAAGGTGAAGAGATCACGCTGATCAACCCGGCGACGGGGGATGCGCTGGTCAGCTACCGCGATGCGGGTGCGGGCTTGATTGAGCGGGCGACACAAGCGGCGCAGCGGGGGCAACGCGAATGGATGGCGCTGACCGCCAGCGAGCGTGGGCGGCGCATGAATGCTGCCATACGTGCGCTAGAGGGCCATGAAGAAGCGCTGGCGCAGTTAGAAAGCGTGGTGGCCGGTAAGCCCATTCGTGACTGCCGGGCCGAAGTAGGCAAAGTGCGCGAGATGTTCGAATACTACGCGGGCTGGTGCGACAAGCAGCACGGCGAGGTCATTCCAGTGCCTACCTCGCATCTTAACTATGTGCGCCACGTGCCCTATGGAGTGGTGGGGCAGATCACGCCCTGGAACGCGCCGATGTTCACCTGTGCCTGGCAGCTGGCACCGGCCATGGCGGCGGGCAACGGGGTGGTGCTGAAACCTTCCGAGCTGACCCCTTTCACCTCGGTCGTGATTGCCAAACAACTCGAACGTGGTGGGCTACCTAAGGGGTTGATCAATATCGTCAACGGGCTAGGCAAAACGACCGGCGCGGCGCTGACCGACCATCCCGCCATAGGCAAATTGGTATTTGTCGGCTCGCCCCAAAGTGGACGGATGATTGCCGAGGCGGGGGCCCGCCGCCTGGTGCCCAGCGTATTAGAACTGGGCGGTAAATCCGCCAATATCGTGTTTGCCGATGCCAAGTTAGACGAAGCGGTAGCTGGCGCCCAGGCGGCCATCTTTGCGGCGGCGGGCCAAAGCTGTGTGGCAGGATCGCGCCTGTTGATCGAGCGTTCGGTATTTGAGCAAGTCACTACGCGTTTGGCTCGCGCGGCGGAGCAGATTCACGTGGGCCTGCCCAGCGATGAAGCCACCCGTATGGGGCCGCTGCAGAATCGTCGTCAATTCGAGCAGGTAACGCGCATGATCGAGGCCGCAGAAGCGCAAGGCGCGAGAGTGCTGACGGGTGGCAAACGTCCTGAAGGTTTGCCTGACGACGCCCAGGGCTATTTTATCGCGCCTACCGTGCTGGTGGATGTCACCCCTGATATGGAGATTGCCCAACAAGAGGTCTTTGGGCCAGTGCTCGTCGCGATGGCCTTTGACAATGAAGAGGAAGCCATTCGATTGGCGAACGACACCCGCTTTGGTTTGGCGGGGGCGGTATGGAGCCAGGACGTGGCGCGGGCACATCGTGTGGCCGGTCAGCTGCGCGCTGGCACGGTATGGATCAATAGCTACAAGGCCATCAGCGTGATGTCACCGTTCGGTGGCTTTGGCGACAGCGGTTTTGGTCGCTCCAGCGGGTTGGATGGCCTACGCGAATACACCGTGCCGCAAAGCGTCTGGGTGGAAACCGCGCCAGAAGCCAGCGTGGCGTTTGGTTATGGCAGTGGCGTCGGCTGATCTAACGCCGGGTCGCGGAAGGCTTGCATCCAGCGCTGTAGATGGCGCAGTAGCAGGATGCTGGCCTTGGGCTGTTGGCGGCCTACACGGGTGACCATGTGGGCCTGGGAGCGCTGAAATAGCGGGTGATCGACGGGGCGTGCTACCAGCGTTCCCGCTTCCAGGTCGTGGGCGACGGCAAACGCGGGCAGCAGGGTAATACCCATGCCGCTGCGGACATATTGCGCCAGAATCACCATGGAGTTGGTATTCATCGCCATGCGGGGGGCAATGCGAGCCTGCTGGAAAGCTTGATCGACCATTTGACGCACGCCATGGGTGGTATCCCACATGGCCATCGGCTGATCGCTAAGCTGAGTTAGCGTGAGCGGGGTGGCTTGGCAGGTTAAGGGATGACTGGGCGGGAGAATCGCCATCAGCGGCTGCGGGCTGGAGGCCCAGAAACGAAGTTGGGGATGGGTGCGCTCATGGAACATCAAGCCAATGTGGCTGTGATCGCCCACCACCGCCTCGATGATGCCCGAGGTACCCGCCGTGTGGATGTCGAGCTGAATGCCCGCATAGCGTTGAGTGAACTCATGCAGAGGAGAAGCCACCAAGTCGCTGACAAACCCTTCGCCAACGGTCAGGGATATCTTGCCGGTCTCCATGCGCTGATAGGACTCCAGCGAGGCAATGAATCCTTCATCGAGGGCGCCACGACGTTCACAATACTCAAGCAGCATCTCACCTACGGGAGTAGGTGAGATGCCGTCGCGCTGGCGCTCCATGAGCGTCGCACCCAGGGCCTCTTCCAGCAGCGCAATTTGCCTGCTGACGGCCGAGGGAGCGATATCCAAGCGCGCTGCCGCTCGGCGCACAGAACCAGATTCCAGGGTAACGCGGAAGTACACTAAGCGTTGATGAGGTATGTCCATCGATAGCCGTTATACCTCTGCGGGATTGCCCCTTGACTGTTCGTTCCATGCCGCAAAGCTTGCTACAAATACTTCAACAATTTTTGCAGCTTGTTCATATCGGAGGAGTCGCCGACGAGGCGGACGTCTCCTGCCACCATGCCGTCTAGAAACGCCTGCTGGGTAGGCTTCTTGAGAATACGCAGCGCCGCGTCTTGATCGCGAAAGCGCAGCTCAAGATCTAGATCGACGGGCAACCCCTTGCCGGTGGTGATGCCGTTAGGCGCCATCCGGTAGTAGCGGGCGGTGCTTAAGTCTTCCGTAGCGACACCCCAGTCCAGGCCGCGCATGCGCTCGAGCTGCTCACGAAAGCGCGGCTTGCGGCGCAGGGCTCGCTTGAGCATAAAGCCCAGCAGCCACAGCGTCAGCGAAAGCTTCATTAGGAAACGGCGTCCTTGAGCGCTTTGCCTGGCTTGAATGCCACGTTTTTGCTGGCCGGAATCTGCAGCGGTGCGCCGGTTTGCGGGTTTTTACCGGTGCGGGCAGCGCGCTCGCGAACGGTAAAGGTGCCAAAACCGATCAAGGCGACGTCTTCGCCCTTGGCGACGCTGTTGGTGATTTCGTCCAGAATGACGTTGAGCACTTGGCCCGCTTTGTCTTTGGACAGGTCAGCACTTTCAGCAATCGCGGCAGCGAGTTCAGGTTTGCGCATAAAGGAATCTCCCTTGTGAAAAAACAGACATCAATGTTGTTGGTTGCTCGGCTTACCCCAGCAGGCGGAGCTTTTTTAGCCTAGTCGCGAACGCGGCGAAAATCAGCCTAGCAGGGTGGGGGCGGCTCTGGAAAGCTCCACTTTCCTTCTCACACAGCCGCCTGTCAACGCAAAACCAATCAAACGACCGTCTTTATCTTCGGCCAAGGCGGTGAAATCGTCACCGTCGCCTTCGATTCGCCAGCGTTTGGGTGGCTGCGTTGGTGGGTAGGCCACGATGGGCAGTAGCGGCGTTTTGACCACCACGGGCCATGCGCCAAAGCGAACCGCGGTAGGCGTGCCGGTGAGCGTCGCCGCCAACGCTTTAACGCTGGCTTGCAGCGGCTGGACATACATGGCGTTCACACCGTCGATACAGGCCGCATCACCCAGGGCATAAACGTTAGGCTGGCGAGTGCGGAGTTGGCGGTCGACGTGAATGCCGCTGGCACTTACGGTTAGGCCAGCGGCCTCTGCTAACGCCGTGCGTGGTATCAAGCCGGTGGCGAAGAGGACGAGATCTACCGCGTGCCGCTCGCCGTTATCCAAGTGCAAAGCTACGGCGTTGTCGGCCGCTTGGGAAAGCGTGTCCAAGCTGCGCCCTAGTGCGAGGCGAATGCCTGCCGCGTGAAACGCATTGGCCAGCGCATGACCCAGTGGTTCGGGCAGCAGCCGCGGCAGTGGGGCGCTCTCCGGCGCGATTACGGTGAGTTGGTGTCCGCCTGCGTGCAAGTCATTGGCGAATTCACAGCCAACGAGCCCGGCCCCAATGATCGCCACGCGGCTCGGCTGAGTGAGTGCTTCATGCAGGTGCCGGTAGTCGTCTAAGTCATTGACGGTAAAGCAACGCTCCGCCAGTGCGCTGGGCACGCTGAATGGCCTGCGAGGGGCGGCACCGGTGGCCAGCACCACGTCATCGTAACGAAGCGTGGCGCCGCTGCTCAGGTGTAGCGTTTGGTTGTCCACATCTAGATGCGTCACTTGGGTGTGGGTAATGACCTCGGCTTTGAGTTCGTCTGCCAGTGCACTGGCATCGCGCTGGGCGAGCTTGTCGGGGCCGAGGCGTTTGGCAAAGCCGGTGGAAAGCAGGGGCTTGCTGTAGTCATCGCCGCTGTCTGCACTGATCAGCGTGATAGTGCGTGTATCTCCCTGGCGTCGCAGGGTACGCGCTAGGCCCACGCCTGCCATGCCGGTTCCGACGATCGCCAGCGCAGCTGAGTGAGGAGAGGGCGTGGAAGAGGTCGTGTGTGAGTTGGGCATACCGTCCCCTGACGTCGGTGGAACAAAAGCCTACAAACCACCATGTTACACTAGCTCACTCTCAATTGACTGCCCTGGAGGCCTAGGTGACCGCCCCCGAGTTTTCACTCTTTCCTCAGTGGCTGCCGGTGGCCGCTGCTCGGCCAGCCATGAGCGCGCTTTGGTGGCAGTGGGTCGCCTCCACGGATTCGTTGACCGCCCGCCTGATGGCCGCCGGTAAGCCGGGCGCATTTCGGGTGCGCGTGTTGCGCCAGACCATCGGCCTGCCCCAGCGCGATGAAGCCCTTGCCCTGGGCATTGCACACCGCCGCTATGCGTGGCTGCGTGAGGTGGCGCTGTGTATCGATGATACGCCGTGGGTCGTGGCGCGTTCGGTGGCACCGCTTCACCACCTGCAGGGCAAAGGGTTGGGCAACTTAGGTGAGCGTTCGCTAGGCAGCTGGCTATTCCAGAAGCCTGATTTGGTGCGCGGGCCGCTGGAAGTAACGTCGGCCGCGCCGCCATTCAACCGGCTGACGCTGGGATCGTCGTCCAGTAGCCTTTGGGGGCGGCGCTCCGTCTTTGAGCACGGCGGGCTGTCGTTGCTGGTGCAGGAGTACTTTTTATCCACCATGACAGATGCACTGGGCCTGCCGTCGCGCTAGGCTAACGCAGCGACTTTTTCGACGAGGTAAGCATGAGCATGGACCGTTCTCTGTTGCGCCCAACCGGGTGGGCCCGCCTGACCGATTTCCTACAGCTAATGCGCTTGGACCGGCCGATAGGTACTTGGCTGTTGATGTGGCCAACGCTATGGGCGCTGTGGATCGCCTCGGACGGGGTGCCGGGCCGCGATGTACTGCTGATTTTCATTGCCGGGGTGTACGTAATGCGCGCGGCAGGTTGCGTGGTGAACGACTACGCCGACCGCCACTTCGATGGCCACGTAAAGCGTACCCAGCAGCGGCCGCTGGCCACCGGCCGTATTAGTGAAACCGAGGCGCAGCTGCTATTCGTGGCGCTGGTGGCGGCGGCCTTCGTGTTGGTCCTGTTGACCAATTGGTTTACCGTGCTGCTCTCCTTCGGCGGTGTGCTGCTAGCGTTCATTTATCCCTTCATGAAGCGCTATACCCACTTTCCCCAAGTGGTCCTGGGGGCGGCGTTCTCCTGGGCGATTCCAATGGCGTTTGGCGCCGTGCTTGGCGAGGTGCCACTCGTGGCGTGGCTACTGTTCAGCGCTAACGTGCTATGGACAGTGGCCTACGACACCCAATACGCCATGGTCGATCGCGATGACGACCTGAAGATCGGCATCAAATCCACGGCGGTGCTGTTTGGCAGTGCCGACCGTCTCATCATTGGCTTGCTGCAGCTTGCCACCCTGGCGTTGTTGATTTGGGTGGGGCTGATGGCGAGCCTGGGCGGTTTCTTCTGGCTCGGTGTGGTCGGAATGGCGGCAACCTTTGCCCATCAACAGCGTTTGATCGTTCACCGGGAGCGTGATCGCTGTTTCCAAGCGTTTTTGAATAATCACTGGTCGGGGCTCTTGGTCTTTGCCGGCATTGCTCTAAGCGAGTGGCCCGTGGCTGGCTAATATTGCTGGGTGTCATAGAATTGTCATTAAGTCATGGTGTTATCGTCACAGACATGTCACTGAACCGTTTTCGCATACATGAGCTTTCTTAGCACACCGTGAGGCCCTGGAATGACCGCCAAGACCGTACTGATCGTCGATGATGAGGCGCCCATTCGCGAGATGATCGCTGTGGCGCTGGAAATGGCTGACTATCGCGTGCTTGAAGCGGATAACGCCCAGGATGCCCACGCGATGGTCGTAGATCATCAGCCCGACCTGCTGCTGCTGGACTGGATGATGCCTGGCACCAGCGGCATCGAATTGGCACGCCGTCTCAAGCGCGAAGAGGCTACTGCGGAACTGCCGATCATCATGCTGACCGCCAAGGGCGAAGAGGATAATAAGATCCAAGGTCTGGAAGCGGGCGCCGACGATTACATCACCAAGCCGTTTTCGCCCCGTGAGCTGGTAGCGCGCCTGAAAGCCGTTCTGCGTCGGGCGACCCCGCGCGGCGTGGAAGATCCCATCGAAATCAATGGGCTGCTGTTAGACCCGGTGAGCCATCGTGTTAGCGCGCATGGCAAGGCGCTAGAGATGGGCCCTACCGAGTATCGATTACTGCAGTTTTTCATGACCCACCAAGAGCGTGCCTATACCCGTAGCCAGCTTCTCGATCAGGTGTGGGGCGGCAACGTGTACGTAGAGGAGCGCACGGTGGACGTGCACATTCGCCGGTTGCGTAAGGCGCTAGGGGAGGCGCACCAGAATTTGATTCAAACAGTGCGGGGCACTGGGTATCGTTTCTCTGCTCGGGTGTAGTCGTGCGCCTGTGGAGCCGTGAATGGTGGCGCATTACCTGGCTGGCGCTATTGGGCATGTGCCTGGGGTGGCTGGTGGGGTATCCCGGTGTGGGGCTCGCCGCTGGCCTCTTATTCTGTTTGATTTATCACTTGCGCCAATTAAAGGCGCTGTTCCAATGGCTGACGCTTCACCCTCACGATGAGCCGCCCGCGGCAACGGGGCTTTGGGGTGAGCTTTTCGATCGTCTCTACCGCTATCAAAAGAGCCAACGCATCACGCAAAGCCGCCTGCGGGCGACCCTTGCGCGTATTCAGGAATCCTCGGAAGCGATGCGTGATAGCGTCGTGATGCTGGATCGGCATGGTGATTTAGAGTGGTGGAACAGCGCGGCTACCGAGATGTTGGGCCTGCAAACCGCCCATGACCGCGGGCAGCATATTACCAACTTGCTGCGCGACCCACGCTTCATTAGCTACTTCAATGCCCGGGAGTATGGCGAGCCGCTAACACTCACCTCACCCATCGATGAGCGGCGTATTCTGCAGTATCAAATCACGCTCTATGGTGATGACGAGCGCTTGGTCATGGCCCGGGACATTACGCGCTTGCATCGCCTCGAACAGATGCGCCGTGACTTCGTGGCCAACGTGTCTCACGAGCTGCGTACACCGCTGACCGTGCTGTCGGGCTACTTGGAAACCTATGGCGATTTGAAAGAGCTGCTGCCGCCCCGTTTGGGCAAAGGCATCGGTCAAATGGAGGAGCAGACCAAGCGCATGCAGAACTTGGTCAACGACCTGCTACTACTCTCTAGGCTCGAAATCGATCGAGGGGGAGAAGATCACCAGCCGCTTGCCGTCGGGCCGATGCTGGAGAGTATTCGCCGCGATGCGCTGGCGCTGTCTCACCAGCAACACAGCGTGCAGATCGTACTCGATTGCGAAGCGCGCCTAATCGGCAGTGAGCAGGAGCTGCGCAGTGCGATCTCCAACTTGGCATTCAACGCAGTGCGCTATACGCCGGAGGGAAGTCAAATCACGCTCCGCTGGGCGGCTCTGCCCAATGGCAGTGCCTGCATCGAAGTGGACGACGACGGTGAAGGGATCGATCCGGTCCATATCCCGCGTCTCACCGAACGCTTCTACCGCGTCGATAAGGGCCGCAGCACCGCCACCGGTGGCACTGGGCTGGGCCTAGCCATTGTAAAACACGTTCTCCTGCGCCACGATGCGCAGCTCCAAGTGGAGTCGTTGCCCGGTGAAGGGGCACTGTTCCGTTGCGTATTCCCGGCCACTCGGGTGGTCAACGATTAAAAGCGCCGCTCGGCCACTTGTTTCACCGGCCTCACCTCGTACACTCAATCCTTCCTCATTCGTCGATTTGCATAATCTATGTACAAGTGTGTCATATTGGCATGTAAGCATGGTCAAACACCGCGCATGTGCCATATGTAGCCAATTAACTCGCTATGAAATCGCGGCTGAAGCTATTTTGGCATGGCTTTATTTTTTTATAAACTATTGTATTTATATGTATTTTTCTATTTTTTTGAAATTTTGGCATGTCGGATGCAAAAATTCTGGTAAGGAAGATTACCGCAGGAACTGGTAAGACATGAAGTCGCTCTTCCTTACTAAAGCGGTATTTCACAGCGATCGAGGAGGCGGAATATGATGTCCAAGGAACTACTCAAGAAAGCTGGTATTTTAGGTGTAACGTTTGGTTTGGTAGCAAGCCCATTGGCTTTTGCCCAAGAGCCTGCTGACCCGGCCGACAATATTTCTCCAGATGAGCAGCCGGTAGAATCTCAATCCAGCAATACTGGAATGACATCTGATCATGGCAACCAAGATTTAACCCATGACGAAGGCGATAACGCCAGCGATATGGAGCCGAATTCCATGAGCGATGACTCGGATGCGACATACGACAGCACCGAAGAGCTTCAGGAAGAAAATAGCGGCATGTAAGTTGTAACATTTATTTGCAAAGCTGTTAAAAACTCTTACGCTTAGGAGTGAGCATTTAAGGGGCAAGGATGTCCTATAGCAAGGATGCTCAAAGTTTCATGGAAAGAATCAGATAACGATCAATACGCTGGTCAGGGGATATACCAAGGTTGGCACCCCGCAAAAGGATAGGAAGCCAGACGTCAGTATCGTTGACAAGTAAGAGTGACCAAGACCCCGCCCTGCGGGGTCTAATTTTTTGTGCCTGCGGCATATGCAGAGGGTATGTAAGGTTTTCTTTAGAACGAGCCTGCATGAAAGTCTGCGGAATCTTTCTTAAGGTGAGTCATTCTGCGCCACGTACACGGCGCATGTGTCATTATTGCACAATATATTTGAGGTATTTTTGACGTTGCTGCATTATATTGCGCACAATGTAATTTGTATAAATACATGTTTATAAAATAATTTTTTATTTTCTATGTAATTTGGCATCTTGTGTGCACTAACTAGGTGTTAAGTTAGCCATTAGTCGTAGGCGCTCATGTGTTCTGGTTCTGGCCTACGCCGACTGGCTCCACGTTAAAGGAGTACGTAGCGATGTTATTTAACGAGTTAGCGAAAAAGACGGCTGTTCTAAGCGTTGCATTCGGTTTGGTTGCAAGTCCAATGGCCTTTGCCCACACGTCCATTGAATTGAATAAAGACCGTTCTGCAGGTCACGATATTATCGAGCCAAGCTCGCACAATACGTCAGGTCCGGCCCAGTACTCTACTAGTGACCTGATCCATGACGAAGGTGACACGCTGGATTACTCTACGTCTAGCAGCGCCAACGACTCAACCGATACAGCCACCCGCAAAACGGGCTATGACGCCAATGAGCTGAACCGCGACGAAGGTGACGGTATCCGTTGGTAAGCTCAGCGCTATATCCCTAAAACCCCGCCTAGGCGGGGTTTTTTGTGTCTATGCCTCCCACTGACGCGACGTCAAGGATTCACTACATCCTGTGTGCCGCGATAATGCCCGTCCCACATGAGCACTGCTCCTGCGACGGCGCCGGGTATCAAAAACAGGTTGGCAAGGGGAATCCAGGTAACCAGCATGATCAACCCGCCGTAGGTAAGGCTGGGCCACCAGCGTCGCGAGAGGCGGCTGCGCATATCACGAAACGTGACTTTGTTATTATCCATTGGATAATCCAGATAGGTGATCGCCATCACCCAGGCGGAAAACAGCGCCCACAAAAGCGGCGCAAGTAGGTTGAGGCCGGGAATCCAGCTGAGCATGAACAGCGCCGCCATGCGCGGCAGAATATAGCCCAGCTTGACCAGCTCGCGCCCCAGTGCGTCGATGGCCGTTTTAGCCAGTCCGCGATCGTCCAGCGGTTCCCGCCCGGTGGCTTGTCGCTCGACTTTTGCGGCAAGAAAGCCGTAAAACGGTGCGGCAATGAGGTGAGTCACGAGGGTGAAGGTGAAAAAGATCACCACCAGCAGGCTAACGAAAAAGAGCGGCCAAATCAGCCAGGAGAGCCACTCCAGCCAACCGGGCACCATGGTCATGGCGCTATCCAACCAGCCTGAAAAGCCCTGGAATACGACGCTGAGCATACTGGCGTAGACGATGAGGTTGACCAGGATGGGGAGGAAAATGTAGCGCCGCAGCCCTTTTTGATACACCAAACGCGTGCCTTGGCTCAACGCCGTGATGGCATCCACCATGTTGTCTCCTTTAAAAACGCCCAGATGAGTCATCTGGGCGTATTGCAGGAGCAATGACCTGTCAGGTCAAGGCTTTTTCAGCATCTTCTGATCTAGGGTGTCGGGGTCGCTGTGGCGAATATCCAAGCCTTTCACCAGGTAGACCACGTACTCCGCCAGATTATTGGCGTGGTCGCCCACGCGCTCCAATGCTCGGAGAACCCACATGATGCTCAACACGGAACTGATCGAGCGCGAGTCTTCCATCATGAACGTCATCAGCGAGCGCATGGCGCTGCCGTATTCGTCATCCACGGACTCGTCTTCCCGCACGACCTGCATGGCAAGCTCGGTATCGAAGCGGGCAAAGGCCGTCAGCGCATCGCGTAGCATCTTACGCACGTGTTCACTGATATGTCGCACTTCTACCAAACCACGAATACTGCTGCTGTTCTCACTCAGCAAAAGTGCGTTACGGGCGATTTTGCTGGCTTCGTCGCCTATCCGCTCGAGATCCGACGTGGCGCGAATGACCGCTAGTACCAAGCGCAGGTCAGAGGCGGCTGGCTGACGACGCGCTAGGACGCGGGTACATTCGTCATCGATCTGTAGCTGCAGGTCGTTGACCTGGCGGTCGTTGTCACGCACTTTTTCGGCGAGACGGCTGTCGCCTTCCAGCAGCGCGTGAACGGCATCTTGCACCTGTTTTTCCACCAGACCGCCCATGGCCATCAGGTGGGTTTTCAGCTCTTCCAGCTCCTGGTTGAACTGGCGAGAGATATGCTGGCTGTGGGTATCGCTCGTAATATCCATTGAGCACTCCTGACGTAACGTCGGTTGGGCCTAGGTCATGCGGCCGGTGATGTAATTTTCGGTGCGCTGTAAACGCGGGTTGGTGAACACTTGATCCGTTGGCCCGTATTCAACGAGTTCACCTTGCTGCAAAAAAGCCGTGTAGTCGGATACCCGTGCGGCTTGCTGCATATTGTGCGTCACTAATACCAGCGTGAGCTGGGATTTCAGGTTACGAATCAGCTCTTCGATTTTCAGCGTCGAGATCGGATCCAGCGCCGAGGCGGGCTCGTCGAGCAGCAGCACGTCGGGCTGTACGGCGAGCGTCCGGGCAATCACCAAACGCTGCTGCTGACCCCCGGATAGCTGCCACGCCGAGCGGTGCAGGCGATCTTTCACCTCGTCCCACAAGGCCGCGGACGTCAATGCCCACTCGATGATGTCGTCGCGTTTGCGCTTGGGCATGCGCCCTTGCAAACGCAGCCCAAAGGCGACGTTTTCATAAATGGACATTGGGAATGGGTTGGGCGTCTGAAACACCATGCCCACACGGCGACGCAGTTCGGTGACGTTCATCTGTGGGGCGTGAATGTCCTGACCCTCCAGCTGAATCTGACCTCGATGCGTCACCGACTCGTTAAGATCGTGCAGCCGATTGATAGCACGTAGTAACGTCGATTTTCCGCAGCCCGACGGGCCGATGAAAGCGGTGACTCGGTGGCGAGGCACATCGAGCGTTAGGTCACGCAACGCCGTTTTCCCCGCATAGGCGAGGTGAAACTGGTTGATGCTCAAACAGCAGGTCTCGGCAGTAAAGCGAGTCACCGATGCATGAGGCGGGTTGGCGGACGATAACGCTAGCATTCGTTTCCTCGTTGACGCCTTAAATAATGACGCAGAAATATGGCAGTTAGATTAAGCACGAGCACGATCAATACGAGCAGCAGCGCAGTAGCAAACACCAGGGGAATGGCGGCCTGGACATCTTCGCCGTGAAAAGCGGTATCAAATAAATGATAGCCAAGGTGCATGAATTTGCGCTCTAGGTGCAAGTAGGGAAACTCGCCATCCACAGGCATTTGGGGAGCCAGCTTGGCGACGCCCACCAGCATCAGCGGGGCGACTTCGCCAGCGGCTCGGGCCACGGCCAAAATCACGCCGGTGAGCATGGCCGGGGTCGCCATGGGCAGCACCACGCGGACCAGCATTTCCAGGCGGGTGGCGCCCAGTGCGACCGCACCTTCTCGCTGCGCATCGGGAATGCGTGCCAGGCCCTCTTCGGTGGCCACGATGACGACCGGCAGGGTGAGCAGCGCCAGGGTCAGCGATGCCCAGAGCAGGCCGCCCGTGCCAAACGTGGGGGAAGGCAGCGTATCGTCGAAAAACCAGCTGTCGATGGAGCCCCCGATCCCGTAAACGAAAACGCCCAAGCCAAACACTCCGTAAACGATCGACGGCACACCGGCAAGGTTGCGTACGCCGATACGCACCAAGCGGGTCAGGCGGTTTTGATGCGCGATTTCATTGAGATAAATGGCGGCCAGTACGCCAAACGGCGTCACGATGACCGACATCAGCATCACCATCATGACCGTACCGAAGATGGCGGGCCACACGCCGCCGCCGGTATTGGCCGAGCGGGGACCTTCGCTAAGAAATTGCCATATACGCTTGCACCAAACGGCGACTTTTTGGCCCCAGGACATGGCGTTTGGTGCTTGAAATCGAGTGACGCCCGCTAACGGTTGGCTCACGGTGTCGCCCTGGGCGGAAGTAAGCTGCAGCCGTGCGATCGGCCGTTGTCCGTCAGGCAATCTAAGCGCTTGTGCAACGAATGCCCAGGCAGCCTCACCCTCAAAACGCTGACCTGCGCTCTCGACGACGTCTAGGCGCCCGATGAAGTCCCCCCATGGGGCACGCTCCAAGCGGATGAGGTCGTTGGGCTCCGCAATGTCGGCGATATCGCCGAGGGCGACCCAGCGCCAGCTGTCGCCGTCAAGATCCCGGTTGCCGGTAAAGTAGAGGCGTTCTGTCCCTGCTGCGTTGGGCAGCGGGGCTTCCCGCACCGGCTGACCGATCACCGTCTCCCCAGAGCGCAGAGTGACTTGTTCCAGCGTGGCAGGCCAAAAGTGGCCCAGGCCACGGGCGGCCAGCAACGTCAGAAGTGTTGCCAGCATCAGCAGCGACAGCGCAACGCTAGCGGCGCATAGCCAAGGCCACAACAGGCTGCCCACGGACGTAAGGCGGGGGGGCTTCCGGTGCCAGCGCATTAGCGACTCCCACCGATGCGCTGATAGCGCTGACGTAGGCGTTGGCGCACCATCTCAGCAAGGGTGTTAACCAAAAAAGTAAAGAGAAACAGCGTCAGAGCTGCAAAAATCAGCAGGTGATAGGTCATCCCACCGGGAGCGGCTTCTGGAAGCTCGATAGCAATCGATGCCGATAGCGAGCGCAACCCTTCGAAGGGACTTGCGCTGAGCAGCGCGGTATTGCCGCTGGCCATCAAGACGATCATGGTTTCGCCCACCGCGCGCCCGGCACCTATGATGACGGCCGAGAAGACCCCTGGGCCTGCGGTAGGCAGCGCGACTTTCCACAGCGCCTGCCAGCGGCTGGCACCCAGTGCTTGAGCGCCCTCCATCAAGCTGGCAGGCACATCGGCGAGCGCGTCCTCGGCCAGCGAGTAGATGCTAGGAATCACCGCAAACCCCATGGCGATCCCCACGATCAGCGCGTTACGGGTGGCGTAATCGAGGCCGTACTGCTGATCGAGCATGAGCCGTAGGTCGCCGCCGAACCAGAGCTGTTCCAAGAGCGGTGCCAACCACAGCGCCAAGGTGATCATGATGGCGAGCCAAGGCATCAGCCAGAGGCCCGCCCAAGAGAGCGGCAGCCACCGACGCACACGCGAACCGGCGAAATACCAGAGCGAGCCTGCCACTCCAGCGCTTAGCGGCAGCCATATAAACACCAGTAGCGTACTGGCGAGATGACGCTCTACCCAAGGGGCCAGCAGCAAACCGGCAATGAAGCCCACGACCACGCCGGGAATGGCTTCCATGAGCTCCAATAGCGGCTTGATACGGCTGCGTAGCCGTGCCGACATGAACAGCGCCGAGTACATGGCCGCGCCCAGCGCGATGGGGGTCGCGAACAGCATGGCAGCGAGGGCCGCTTTGAGCGTACCCCATGCCAGTGGCGATAACGTGCTGAGAGATAAGGTGTCGCCAAACGACAGCAGCGGTAGCGTTTCCCATATTAGAAACACGCCAATGGCAAGAATGGCCAATAGAACACCGATACCACCGGCGGTAATCAGGCCAGTGGCAATACGGTCATGAATGAGGCGCAGCGGCTGACGCGAAAGAGGTAGCCGTGGGGGAGTCATGTCGACATCATAAAGAAACGAGTAGCGTCGCAAAAAAGTACGTACATGGCAGAAGTTCTTCACCCTACGGCATGTTTATGACATTTAAATGACAATCTAAGGCGCCAGCAGCGGCGGCTGTCGCAGCGCTTGGGGCAGCGGTACGAAGCCCGCAGCTCGAACGATTTGCTGACCTTCGTCGGAGAAGATCAGTTCGATGAAAGCCTGTTCGGCAGGCGGTAGCGTCTCCCCTGGCGGCAGATTCACGTAGAGGTAGAGGTTTCGCGATAACGGATAAGTGCCGTCCTGGATCGTCGAGACAGTTGGCCGGATAGCGCGGCCGGCCTCGTCGATCAGCGGCAGGGCACGAACCATCGCATTCACGTGGTTATAGCCTGCGTAGCCCATGGCATTGGGTGACTCGCCTACGGCGGCGATCACCGCCGACGAGCCAGGGTGTTCGCTGATATCGCGACGGAATTGGCCGTTGCATAGAGCCCGGTCCAGAAACAGCCCGTGGGTGCCAGAGGCCAAGTTACGGCCATGTAGCGCAATCTTGCCGTAGGGCCACTGCGCCACAGGCAGTAACTCTTCCCAGCGACGGATTGGCTGCTGCCCCCCACACGCCAAGGTGGTGGAAAAAATCGCATCGGCTTGCTCGCGGGTGAGCGATGCCAGAGGGTTGTGGCGGTGAACCACCAGCAGTAGGGCATCTCGGGCAACGCTCAATTCACGGGGCGGGTAGCCGTAGCGCTCGATGAACTGTTGACGCTCGGTATCGGTCATGGGGCGCGACATCGGGCCAAAGCGCGTCGTTCCTGCCACTAGCGCGGTCGGTGCACTGGCAGAGCCACCTGCTTGAAACTGCAGCGTAATATCCGGGTAGCGGTGGTTGAGTGCTTCCCCCCAGCGGAGCATCAGCCCCGCCATGGTGTCGGAGCCTACGGCACCCAAGGTGCCGCTCACCGGTGCAGGTTGCCCCCAGGCAACCGTGGAGCAGAGCAGCACGCCCATGGCCACCCAACGGCGACAACAGCGATGAATCCGCTCGCAATGGCACGCCCAACGATTGCCCTTCAAACATCACCCCTCTTATGATTAACTATCGCTACCCTGTTGCGATGCAGCAACGTGATGCACTTGCGTAGTGCCGGTTTTGAGTACCGGTTTTACTACAGCGTTTCACTACAACAATAACCTTACAAAGCGACCACCTTATGACACCGCTGGATACCGACTTGGACGACGTACCGGCCCCCAAAGGGCAGCTCACCTTAAAGTTACTGGCTTCTCGGCAAGATACCAATCTCTATGGCGATATTCCTGGCGGCTGGTTAGTGAATCATATGGACCAAGCGGCGGAGCTGGCTGCCGGGCGTGAAGCCGGTGGCCGCACCGCGACGGTCGCCATCGAAGCCATGGATTTTTTGAGCCCGGTGCGGGTCGGGTCCATGGTGAGTGTCTATACCCAAGTGCAGGATATTGGCCATAGCTCGATCAAAATCGATGTCGAGGTGTGGGTGCGCCCACCCCATGGCCGCCACATTGAAGAGCGCCAGAAAGTCACCGAAGCGCGTTTCGTCATGGTGGCGTTGGACGATAACGGTCGTATCCGTGCCGTCCATGGCTAGTCCGTCACATCGTAAGCGTAACCTTATAGCAAAAAAGGGCGCCGAAGCGCCCTTTCACATTGGCTAATACGTTAAGCACCGACATTGTCGCGGCTTTTCAGGTAGGCGTACTCCCCTACGTCACTAAACGGGCGCACCACTTCCTGGAAGGCCGAATAGGACTCGTAAACGCGGCGAGACTCTTCATCGCTCTCTACCTGACGCTGAATCGCCTGCTTGGAGGACTCGTACAGCGCGGCCATGACGTCTTCCGGGAACGTGCGTAGCTGCACGCCGTGCTCTTCCACCAGCGTTTCCAGTGCCTGAGCATTGCGGTAGGCAAACTCGCTGATCATCGCTAGGTTAGAAGCGCGCGCCGCTTCACGGATCACGTCCTGCAAGTCTTCCGGCAGCGCGTTCCAGGCATCCAGGTTGACGGTGCCTTCGAGAACGGCAGTGGGCTCGTTCCACACGGACGTGTAGTAGTAATCCGCCACTTGATGCAGGCCGAACGCTAGATCGTTATAGGGGCCGACCCAGTCCGCCGCGTCGAGCGCACCGGTTTGCAGTGAGGTAAAGATTTCAGAACCGGCCATGTTCACGGTGCTCACACCGATGCCGTTCATGGCTTCCCCGGCGAGCCCCGGCAGGCGCAGCTTGAGGCCCTGCATGTCCTCGAGGGAGTTGATCTCTTTTTTGAACCAGCCCGCCATCTGCGTACCGGTGTTGCCCACGGCAAAGGGTTTCAGATTGTGGTTGGCGTAGATCTCATCCCACAGCTCTTGGCCACCGCCGTGATATAGCCACGCGTTCATTTCGGTGGTAGTCATGCCAAAGGGCACGGCGGTGAAGAACTGAGAGGCAGCCACTTTGCCGCGCCAATAATAAGAGGCGGAGTGGCCCATTTCGGCGGTGCCTGCGGCGACGGCGTCAAATACTTCCAGTGCTGGCACGAGCTCGCCTGCACCATGAACGCGAATGCGCATACGGCCGTTCGAGAGCTGCTCCACTCGGCGGGCAAAGTCGTTGGCGCCAGTACCGAGGGCGGGGAAGTTCTTCGGCCAGGAGGTGACCATATCCCACGTGTAGGTTTCGTTAGCGCTGGCGGTAGAAACAAAGGGGGCAGCAGCGACACCGGCGGCGCCTAGGCCGGCGGTTTTCAAAAATTGGCGGCGTTGCATGGCGGGCATGACTCCGAAATTATAGGCTGTTTTTTTATAAGCGCAGTGAGCGCAGTGTCCGCCTGCCAGTATGCGCTAAGCCGCTTTTATAGGGCAAGTCCCTGTCTTCACTTGCCCTTTTACGAGGTGAAAACGGCGCTACGTTTAAAGCGGTGTCAGTTTGGCAAAACCGAGCACGAGCCACTTCACGCCTTCGCCATCGAAGCTCACCTGCACCCGCGCACGGGCGCCTTCTCCCTCGGCGTTGAGAATGATGCCCTCGCCGAATACCGGGTGCTCGACTCGCTGGCCGACGTGCAGCGCAGGGAGTTCGCCGTCGCTCTCGATATTGGTTTGGGCAAAACTTTGCCGCGAGGCGGTCACCGGGCGAGATACATGGCCTCGCAGGCGGACCTCCTCCAGCAGATGAGGCGGCAGCTCACGCAAGAAGCGCGATGGGCGTGGAAACACTTCTTTACCGTGCAGTCGGCGGGTTTCCGCGTGGGTGAGGTAGAGCTTCTGCATGGCGCGTGTGACGCCCACGTAGCAAAGCCTACGCTCCTCTTCGAGCCGCCCAGGCTCTTCCACGGACATCTTGTGGGGAAACAGCCCCTCTTCCACGCCCGCGATGAACACCACGGGAAACTCCAGGCCCTTGGCCGAATGCAGCGTCATCAGTTGCACGCTGTCCTCGAACTCTTCGGCTTCGTGGTCGCCCGCGTTGAGGGCGGCTTCTGATAAGAAGGCTTCCAGTGCTGCCATGCCTTCGCCCGCTTCCGGGGTTTCGAAGGCGTCGCCATGGGTGAAGGCGCGGGCGGCGGTGACCAGCTCTTCCAAGTTTTCGACACGGGCCTGGCCCTTTTCACCACGCTCGCTTTGATGGTGTTCGATCAACCCGGTATGGGCAGTGACATGATCGATGATTTCATGTAGCGGTAGCCCGGCGGCGTCGTTATCGAGCTGCTCGATCAGGTTGGCGAAGGCTTGAACGGCGTTGCCCGCGCGGCCTTTCAAGGTGCCATCCTGAATCGCGTCGTGGAGCGCCTGCCAGAGCGAGACACTCTGCTCGCGGGCGCGGTGGCGAACGATTTCCACCGTGCGGGTGCCGATGCCTCGGGTGGGGACGTTGATGACGCGTTCGAGCGAAGCGTCGTCGTCGCGGTTGAGCAGCAGGCGCAGGTATGCCAGGGCGTTCTTGATCTCCAACCGCTCATAAAAGCGGTGGCCGCCGTAGATGCGGTAGGGCATCCCTTGGCGAATCAGCGTCTCTTCCAGCAGCCGCGACTGGGCGTTGGAGCGGTATAGGATGGCGACATCACGACGGTGGAAGCCTTCATCGACCTTCTCTTTGATGGTGTCGACGATGTAGCGGGCTTCTTCCAGGTCGTTGAACCCGGCGTAGACCGAGATCGGTTCGCCCTCGATACCATCGGTCCATAGGTTTTTGCCCAGCCGCTCGCTGTTGTGGCTGATCAGCGCGTTGGCGGCGTCCAAAATGGCGCTGGTCGAGCGATAGTTCTGCTCCAGGCGCACCGTGTGGGTATCGGGAAACTCCTCTTCGAAGCGGCGGATGTTTTCCACTTTGGCGCCCCGCCAGCCGTAAATCGACTGGTCATCATCGCCCACCGCCGTCATCGGCGTTTGCTGGCCGGTCAGCAGTTTCAGCCACGCGTACTGCAGAGTATTGGTGTCCTGGAACTCGTCCACCAGCACATGGCCGAAACGCTCGCGATAGTGGTTCAGCAGCGGCGGGTTGTCGCGCAAAAGCTCCAGGCTGCGCAGCAGCAGCTCGCCAAAATCCACCAGCCCGCCGCGTTCGCAGGTGAACTGGTAGCGCTCGTAGAGCTCGACCATTTGCGCCAAATAGCCATCACCGTTGACGTTGACTTGGTGGGGCCGCAGCCCTTCCTCTTTGCAGCCCGCAATGAACCCCTGCACCTGGCGGGGCGGGAAGCGCTCGTCGTCGATCGAATAATCTTTGAGCAGTCGTTTGATCAGCCGGAGCTGATCATCGGAATCGATGATTTGGAAGTGTTGCGGCAGGCGGGCGTCTTGCCAATGGGTGCGCAGCAGCCGGTGGGCAATGGAGTGGAAGGTGCCGACCCACACGTGGCGCATGGAGATGCCCAGCAGCGCTTCCAGGCGCGTGCGCATTTCGCGCGCCGCTTTATTGGTAAACGTCACCGCCAGCAGCGCGTAAGGAGACAGCCCCTCGGCCTGCATCAGCCAGGCAATGCGGTGAACCAGCACGCGGGTTTTACCGGAGCCCGCGCCCGCCAGTACCAGTAGGTTGCCCTGGGGGGCACTGACGGCCTCTCGCTGGGCGGGGTTGAGCTGATCGAGTATCGCCGTGACGTCGTCCATATAAGCCGCTGCCGGTTCGAAAAATGGGCGGCCAGTTTAGCACAGCCCGCCCACTGGCTGGGTATACAGCGTACGTCGCGTTGGGCTGCGTTTATTGATCGTCTGGGTAACGCAGCGTGGTCAGGCTCTTTTTCACCGCTTTGAGCTGTTCGGCAAGCTTGGGGCCGCGGGTTTTGGCGACACCGACGGCCAGCACGTCGATCAGCACCAAGTGCGCGATGCGCGAGCTGAGCGGCGTGTAAATCTCGGTATCTTCGTGCACATCGATGAACAGCGGCAGACTCACTTCGTGGGCCAGCGGCGACTCGCTGGGGCACAGGCCAATCACCGTGGCCCCCGCTTCGCGGGCCAAACGTACGCTGGCCACCAGCGCCTTGGTGCGCCCGGTTTGCGAAATCGCCACCACTACATCGCCCTCTTGCAGCGTCACCGCCGACATGTTCTGCATGTGCGGGTCGGCGTAGGCAGAGGTCGATATCTGCAGGCGGAAGAACTTGTGCTGGGCATCGAAGGCGACGGCACCGGAGGCACCAAAGCCGTAAAACTCCACCCGGTTGGCCATGGCCAGCGCGTTCACGGCCCGCCCCAGCGATTCGTTGTCGAGCCGGTCGCGTACCGACAGCAGCGTGCCCACGGTGGAGTCGAAAATGCTGTGGGAAAACTCCGCCACCGAGTCGCTATCGTTCATGGAGAACTGGGCAAACTGGCTGCCGCTGGCCAGCATCTGAGCGAGCTGGAGCTTGAAATCCTGAAACCCGTTGCAGCCAAGGGCGCGACAGAAGCGCACCACGGTGGGCTCGCTCACCTTCGCCTCGGTGGCCAGGTCCACGATCCGCATATGGATCACTTCATCGGGATTACGCAGCACGAACCGCGCTACCTTTTGCTCGGAGCGACGGAAATGCTCCATGCGGCGTCTCATTTCATCGAACAGGGCGCGGCTCACGTTCAGCTCCTTAAATTCTTGATCGTGCTTATGAGGCCTAGGTGGCCACAGTATGCCTGAGTGACGGGAAGAGGGTAGCGGTAATCATCCACCGGGGCTGCCGTTAAAAGGGCGTTAACCCATTTCTTCAAGATTCGTCATCATTTTGTCAAGTAGGTTATAGTAAGAAGTGACGTGCCGCACTGCATCATTCAAAAAATCAGTGGTCACGGATGCAGGTGGACGTAGGCAACTTCACCTGGAGGAGCGTCGATCATGAGAAACGTCGAACGAATGACCTCGGTAAAAAGCGAATTGCTCGACATATTCATGAGTATGGAGGTCGATGAGCATGCCCAACGTCGGCGCAGCGCCGCCCAGCGTAGCCTAAGAGCACGCAGAGGGATCGAGCTGCATCGGGAGTTCCAGAAATTGTCGCGGGATATCGCTCCCTTGCCGGACGATGACGAACCGCAAGAGAGCGAATTGCACTAAAACAGCGTGTGATGATACGGCCCCGCCAGCTTAGCGGGGCCGTGACGGCTTAGATCAAGCCGGCCACGAACACGGCGATGACACCTGCGGGCGCGACGAAGCGTGCGAGTATGTTCCACACGCCCACACCAGCGGCTGACAACCCAAGCTCAGTCTCGACACTCTTGCGCTCTAAACACCAGGCGGCGAACAGGATCGCGCCCAGGCCGGTCAGCGGCAGGAGAATCTTGCTGGTGAAGGTGTCGAGCAGGTCGAAGATATTCAAGCCAAAGAACAGCACCTCCGCCCATACGTTGAACGAGAGCAGGGCGGCAACGCCTAGCGCCCACACCGCAATACCGCTCGCAAACGTCGCTACCAATCGCGACATCGAGGTACGCTCTTCCAGGGTTTCCACCACCGGCTCCAGCAGCGAGATGGCAGAGGTCAGCGCTGCAAACGTAAGCAGCAGGAAGAACATCAGGCCCAGAATCGTACCGCCGGTCATGTTGCCGAACGCCAGCGGTAGCGTCACGAAGATCAGGCCGGGGCCTTCGCCTGCGCTCAAGCCGTTGGCAAACACGATCGGGAAGATCGCCAAGCCGGCCAGCAGGGCAATGGCGGTATCCAGTATGATCACGGTGCGCGCGGTGCTGATCAGGTTGACGTCTTCGCCCAGGTAAGAGCCGTAGGCCATCATGATGCCCATGCCCAGCGAGAGGGTGAAGAACGCTTGGCCCATGGCCGCCAGCACCACGCCGCCATTCAGCGCTGACCAGTCCGGGCTGAACATGAAGCTCAGCGCTTCACCGAAGTAGCCGCTGGTCATGCCGTAGCCGACCAGGATCAGCATCAGTACCACCAGCGCAGGCATCATGGTGCGGGCCGCGCTTTCCAGGCCTTTGGTGACGCCGCGGGCCACGATGCCGATCACCAGCACCATGAAGGCGGTGTGCCACAGCAGCAGTGTCGTCGGGCTGCCCAGCATGCCGCTGAACAGCGCACCAATGCTGTCCGCATCTTGGCCGTTGAAGGTGCCAATCACCGAGCTCAGGGTGTAGTTCAACGACCAGCCGCCGATCACGCTATAAAACGATAAGATCAAGAAGGCGGCGAGCACGCCGCTCACCCCGATCGTTGCCCAAGCGCGCGTCTTGCCGTGGCTAGCGGCCAAATCAGACATGGTGTTGATGGGATTTTTCTGGCCGCGACGGCCAATCATCCATTCGGCGACCAAAATGGGCAGGCCGACCAGCGCGACGCATGCCAAGTACACCAGTACGAACGCCGCACCGCCGCTGTCGCCCACCATGTAAGAGAAGCGCCAGATGTTGCCCAGGCCAACGGCGGAACCCGCAGCCGCCAGCACGAAGCCCATGCGTGACGACCACTGTGCATGTGCAAGTTTTGCCATAAATCACCTATGTGAAGTTCGATTGTAATGAGTCGTTGTCGGCGCACTGCACCGATTTTCGGAAATAGAGAGATTGCCAGCGTGCTTTTCCGAAAGAACGCGCAATTTATCCGATCATAGGGGGGCTTGCCAGTCAGCTCGTCTAAAAAGAGGCCTTAGAATAGCTGGCTCTGCTTTTCGTCAGCGAAGAGGGCGAGTGGCGGTAGTGAAATGCGCCGTTGGAGGGTGTGGTAAAGATGGCGAGCCATCTCTGGCGACGCTCGGTTATCCGCTGTATGCACAAATAAGAAAGGGGTTTTCCCCTGATTTATCCACAGGGAGAGACGATCTATCCACGGCTCGAAGTAGCGAGTATTGATGGCTTTGTCAATATGGCCAATGAAGCGAATGATCGGTCGATCTGCCGTGGAGAGCACGTGTAGCGGGAGTTTCGGCTTTTCCTGTTGGGCGTGAGCGAGACCTGCATGGCCATTGGCAGGGGTCGAGAACACGGGGCGCACATCAAGCATCACACGGTTGGCGCCATAAGTTATCAACAATTGGTTGAAGGCTTTCTCCTCCTCACCCTTGTGGAAAAAAACAGGGTGGCGCACCTCCACGGCGCAGGGCAGATGCACTGGCCAGTGGGCAAGCAGCGCTTCCAGCTTAGGCAGCTCTGAAGGGCCAAAATCGCGCGGTAGCTGCACCATGGTCGGACCTAGCCGGTCATGAAGCGGGGTCAGTGCGTCGATGAACTTCCAAGCAGCGGTCAAACTGCCGAGGCGCTGGTCATGCGTCACGCTCGCGGGCAGTTTGAAGCAGAAGCGAAAGTGCGCTGGGGCTTGGCGGGCCCAAGCAGCGATGGTGTCGGATTTGGGCGCACCGCTGTAAAACGTCGTATTGCCCTCGACGCTGGAAAACACTGCTGCGTAGTCGCTCAGCAGGTCGGTTTTGGCCTGGCGCGGGTAGAGGCCACCCTGCCAATCCTGATTGGCCCACATGGGCAAGCCAAGATAGAGCGGTAGGGGCGAGCATGGGGCGGTCATCGCAACGGTAGCCTTTGTCGACAGTAGCCAAAGTAACGTATAAAAAAGTTAGTGTAACCTTAACATCGCCCGCTGTGGCGGTGGTGCAAGGCGTGTTCATGAAGATAACGGCCACATTTATGAAACTCTCCCCGTCGCTACAGCGCTACTATGGCGATCATTACAACGCTCACAAGACAATCGACAGGAACGCCCCATGGATGCTGCTTATGTAAGCGCCGACGATATTCGCGATCACTTCTCCAAAGCGATGTCGGCGATGTATCAACAGGAAGTACCGCAATACGGCACGCTGCTATCGCTGGTGGAGCGTGTGAATCGTGACGTGCTGGCAGACGATGCCGACCTCGCCCGCTCGCTCGAAGCGTCCGACGAGCTGGCGCGCCTGAGCGTCGAGCGTCATGGAGCGATCCGGGTCGGCCTGCCCGAAGAGCTGGCGCTGCTGCGGCGCATGTTTGCGGTCATGGGCATGTATCCGGTGGGTTACTACGACTTGGCGGCTGCCGGTGTGCCGGTGCACTCGACGGCCTTTCGTCCGGTGGACGACGACGCGTTGAGGCGTAATCCCTTCCGCGTCTTTACCTCGCTGTTGCGTCTAGAGCTCATCGAAAACGCAGCGCTTCGCGAGCAGGCGCGGGAAATTCTCTCCCATCGTGAGATCGTCACCCCCGAGGCGCAAGCGCTGATTGCCCGCTGCGAAGCGCAAGGGGGCTTGAACGCTGCCGATGCCGAAGCGTTCGTGCAGGCCGCGCTCGATACGTTCCGCTGGCATCACGATGCCACCGTCGACCGCGCCACCTACGACCGTTTGCATCAAGAGCATCGGTTGATTGCCGACGTGGTGAGTTTTCACGGCCCGCATATCAATCACCTGACGCCGCGCACCTTGGATATCGATGCGGTACAGCAGCAGATGCCGAGCGTCGGCATCGACCCTAAGGCGGTGATCGAAGGCCCGCCCCGTCGACGCTGCCCGATTCTGCTTCGCCAAACCAGCTTCAAAGCGCTGGAAGAGACGATTACCTTTGCCGATAGCGTGGCCGGTCATCACACCGCCCGCTTCGGTGAAATCGAGCAGCGCGGCGTTGCCTTGACGCAGAAAGGACGAGCGCTCTACGACCAGCTCTTGGCCCAGTCGCGGCAGTTACCCGCTGCCCAGGATAACGCCACCCACCAAGCGCAGCTGGCCGAGGTGTTTCAAGCGTTCCCTGATGATCTCGATACGCTGCGTCGTGAAGGGCTCGCGTTCTTCCACTACTACGCCGCTCCTGACGCTAAGGTATCGCTGCCTGAACACATCGATGCGGAGACCTTGGAAGCACTCGTCGATCAGGGAGCGTTGTTCTGCCAACCCATGATCTACGAAGATTTCCTGCCGGTCAGCGCGGCGGGTATCTTCCAGTCCAATCTGGGCGGCGAGGAGCGCGACGAATACGCCAGTCAGGCCAACCAAGCGCAGTTCGAGCACGACCTAGGGGCCGATGTGATCGATGAGATTGCGCTCTACGCAAGCCGCGAGCAGGCATCGCTGGACGCGGCGCTGGCAGTGCTCAAGGGAAGGTGTTAGAACGTGGCGACCAACGTTTGCCATGATTCGATCACATCACCTTAGGAGGGCACGATGCAGCAGGACAAAGTATTGGTGTTACATGGGCCTAATCTCAATCTACTGGGCACACGTCAGCCAGAGATTTATGGCTTCGACACCCTAGACGACGTGAATAACCTGCTGCGCGAAAAAGCGGTGATGGGCGGCTGGGAGATCACGTGCCTGCAGAGTAACCACGAAGGAGCGCTCATCGATGCCATCCACGCGGCGAGGGTGGACGGCACCCGGGCCATCATCATCAATCCGGCGGCCTATACGCATACCTCGGTGGCGATTCTCGATGCATTGAACGCCTTCGATGGCCGCGTCATCGAAGTGCATCTCTCCAACGTGCATAAGCGCGAGTCGTTTCGTCACCACTCCTACGTCTCGCTACGCGCCGATGGCGTGATTGCGGGGCTCGGCGTGCAGGGCTACAAAGCGGCGCTCGAGGCGGTGATGGCTAGTTGATGGTCGCGCGTATGTGGGCGACTTTGCTCTGTATCACCGGTAAGTAAACGTTCACCAACGTGTCGAGGTCGACCCGAGCCGCGTTGGTGCTGATGTTGATGGCTCCCATCAAGTGCTGTTTAGCGTCGTACACCGGTACCGCTATGGAGCGTAGGCCCGAATCCAACTCCTGATCCGAAATGGCATACCCTTGCTGTCGTGCCTCGACGATGCGGTGGCGCAGTTCGTTGACATCGGTCACGGTTTTATCGGTGAAGGGCTCGAGCGTAATCGTCGCCAAAAAGCGATCGAGTGCTTCATCGCTGAGCTGAGCCAGCAGTATGCGCCCCATGGAGGTGTACGCGGCGGGCAGCCGTGTGCCTACCGATAGGGTGATGGCCATGAGGCGGTGTTTGGCAGCCGAGCGCGCGACATAGGTCACGTCGTGACCGTCTAGCACGCCCAGCGAGGACGACTCGCCTGTCTCGGCGGTGATTTCTTCCAAGTATTGCTGAATGACGCCTTGGTAATTATTGGCGGACAAAAACGCATAGCCTAGCTGGAGCACGCGGGGCGCTAGCTCGAAGTAGCGCTGCTCCTTGCGTACGTAGCCCAAGGCATGCAGCGTCAGCAAAAAGCGTCGCGCTTTGGCCCTATTCATGCCGGTGCGCGAGGCGACTTCGCTCAACGTCATGCGCGGGTGCTCAGCGTCGAATGCTTGTATGACCTCCAAACCGCTGGCTAAGGCAGTGACAAAGTCGCGGCTCTCCGTACTAAGCATCTCTTCTTGCATGTTCGATATCCACTGTGTTCGAAAGCATCCGAAAAGGGTAACGTAAAAAAGTTCGTTATGCGAACTTATAGAGTTGTCCCGGTGCTTTGGGTCTTATTGGACGAAATGCTACTAAAGTTGTGTTTTTTAAACGCTTAACAACGACGTAATCTCAATGCATATACTGCGAATATATGTACGTGATACGAACAATAATTAACGCACAGGATGATAATAATGAACAAGCTCCTCCGCACTGCCTGTCTCGCTGCCGTCGGTAGCACGCTCACCTTGGGCCTGACGGTATCGTCTGCCACGGCCAACGAGTGGCCCACCGATGACATCCGCTTGGTGGTCCCCTACGCGCCGGGCGGTACCACGGATGTACTTTCTCGGCGCGTCGCTGACCTTCTGCAACAAGAGCTCGATGCGAATGTCGTCGTCGAAAACCGCCCGGGTGCGGGTTCGACGGTAGGGACTGGGCGTCTTGCTCGCGGTGGCCGGGACGCCGATCACACCATTCTCATGGCGTCTCCAGGCCATACGATTGGGGCAGCCATTTATCCCGACCTGAGCTATGACCCGGTGAACGACTTCGTTTTCCTGCAAAACATGATCGACATTCCCAACGTCATGGTGGTGCCCGCCGACAGTCCCTATGAAAGCGTCATCGAGTTCGTGGAAGCCGCCAAAGAAGAGAACATGACGTTTAGCCACAGCGGCGTGGGCAGCTCCATCCATATGTCTGGCGAGCTGTTCAAAACGTTGACCGAGACCAACATGACGGCCGTACCGTTTGCGGGAAGTGGCGCCGCGCTGCCTGCGCTGCTGGGAGGGGACGTGGATGTCTCGTTCGAGAACATGCCCACCGTGCTCTCGCATATTCGCTCGGGTGATTTGCGCGCACTGGCCGTCACCTCCGCCGAGCGCTCTGAATTCTTGCCGGACGTGCCCACGCTGTCTGAAATCGGGGAGTATAACCTCGATCAGTTCATCACCACGGCGTGGTTTGGCTTGATTGCGCATAACTCCTTCCCCGAAGAAGCCCAGAGCGTCATGCAAGAGGCCCTGAACAAGGTCATGGAACGTGAAGAGTTTTTAGACTTCGTCGAACAGCTAGGCGCTGAACCGGGTCAGGTATCCGGCGAGGAGTTCAAGCAGTTCATCGTTGCGGAAGTAGAGCGCTGGGAAAACGTTGCCGAGCAGGCGGGTATTAGCCAGTAAGTCACACCACTTCACGTTGTGCACTGGGGCGAGAACCTGCGTTCTCGCCTTTCTTGTTTCCCTGGGGAATGCCGTCATGACACGCTCAGATGCTAAGCGAAGGATAAAAGACGTCAATGATGTGATAGCAGGGGGCATCCTGCTGTGCTTCTCATTGGCGCTGGTGTTCTATCTGGTGCCGAACTACATCAATGAACCGCCGATTCTACAAAACCCCATGATGTCACCGCGCTGGCTACCGGGGATCGTAGGCTGGCTGATCGTGCTGTTTTCGGTTCTGCTGATTCTGCAAGGGTTTCTGCTCGACAGACGTCACGAAGACGACGAACGACAGATCGAGAAAGGTCCAACGCGGCGCTTCGTGCTGATGGTGGCGGCGCTATTGACCTATGTCGCGCTGTTCGAAGCGATGGGGGCGGTATTCACCGGTATCCTGGCAACGCTCATCCTGTTCTTGGCGCATCCCGTGCGTACCTGGTGGGCCTATAGCTTGGCTTTTGTCTTTCCTATCGCAGTGACACTTCTCTTCGTCAACGTGATGAATGTACCGCTTCCACTATCGCCGATCGGTTTCTGATGGGCTGTCAACGTTTCGGGTGAGCTATGGAAAATTTTTCGGAAGTCGTCGCGCTGTTCTTTAGTTTGGACAACTTCGTCGCCATTGCGCTAGGGGTCGTGATCGGCGTAGTGGTGGGGTCGATTCCTGGGTTGACCGCCACCATGGCGGTCGCGCTCGCGCTGCCGTTCACCTTCTCCATGCAGCCGGTGGCGGCGATTTTGCTGCTCGTGGGCATCTATAAAGGGGGCATGTACGGCGGCTCGATTACGGCGATTTTGATCCGAACGCCCGGCTCCCCCGCCTCCGCCTGTACCCTGCTCGATGGCTACCCCATGGCACAACAGGGGCATGCCAAGAAGGCACTGAAAACGGCGCTCTACTCCTCCGTCATTGCCGATTTCATCTCGAACATTGCGCTGATCTTTTTTGCCGCCTACTTGGCGAAAATCGCCTTGAATTTTGGCGCACCGGAATTCTTCTGGCTCATCTGTTTTTCGCTCACCATCATCATCTCGTTGGCCAGCGGCTCGATGATCAAGGGGTTGATGGCGGCACTGCTGGGTATTCTGCTCTCGTTGGTAGGGCTGGACGACGTCTTCGGCTCTCAGCGGTTTACCTTTGGCAATTACAACTTGATGGACAGCATCTCGTTCATTCCGCTGCTGATCGGCCTATTTGCCATTCCAGAAATCATCGAGTTCTACCGCAGAAAAGCGCTACCGCATATCAAAGCGAAAGCGAGCGGGGCGGGTTTGGCCTTTTCTGAATTGAAACGCTGTATGACGACCATCGTGCGGGGGAGTTTGATCGGCGTGATCATTGGCGCCATTCCCGGTACGGGCGCCACGGCGGCGGCGTTCATTTCTTATAGCGATGCCCGCCGACGCTCCCCTCGCAAGGCGAATTTCGGTAAGGGCGAAGTGGAAGGCGTCGCGGCGGCCGAGGCCGGTAACAATGGCGTCGCCGGTGCCACGATGATTCCTCTGCTATCGCTCGGTATCCCCGGCGACGTGATCACGGCCATCATTCTGGGCGCCTTCATGGTTCACGGCCTGACGCCCGGCCCGCTCATGTTCCAAGAGAATCTATCGCTGATCTACGCGCTCTTCATGGGCATCATGTTCAGCTCGGTGGTTCTGCTGGTGGTGGGCAACGTCGCCATCAAGTACTTTTCGCTCATTGCCGACATTCCCAAGTCGATCCTCTTTCCCATCGTCTTGATGTTCTGCGTTTACGGAGCGTATGCCGTGAACAACGACACCTTCGACGTATGGCTCATGCTGGCGTTCGGGGTGTTGGGGTATGTCTTCAATCGAGCGGCGATACCCGCAGCGCCCTTTTTGATCGGCTTCATTCTCGGCCCGATGTTCGAAGACAACCTGCGCCGCTCGCTGCTGATCGGCCACAACGACTTGTCCATCTTCGTGCGCGGGCCGATTACCTGGGCCTTCATTGCCCTGACGGTAGGGTCGATTGGCCTGGCGCTTTACCGTTTCCTGTCCGCACGCCGCGCCGCATGAGCTGCCACCGACCCATCGTGAAACGAGGCCAGTGGCGTTACCGCTACACTGGGCGGCAGCGGTTACCCGACCGTGACGCCGCCACACACATAGAGCGTCTGGCCGGTGATGAAGCCGCTGCGCTCGTCGCAAAAGAAGCTGACTGCCTGGGCCACGTCTTCCGGCTGGCCCATGCGCCGTAGCGGAATGTTGTCGATGATGCGTCGCGCGCGCTCAGAGTCGGGCGGATTGTTTTGCCAAAAGGCACTGGTCGCAATGGGGCCTGGCGCAACGCAGTTGACGGTGATGCCGTGCTCGGCCAGCTCCAGCGCCCAGGTGCGGGCCATGGATTGCAGCGCCCCCTTGGTGGCGCTGTAAATGGAGCGCGCTTCTTTGCCGAGCACCACGCGGCTGGCGTTCACGACGATGCGTCCGCTACCTTGCGCCTTCATGGCGGGCAGCACCGCTTGGGTGCAGATCAGCGCCGAGCGGACGTTCAGCTGCATCAGCGTATCGAAATCCTCGAGGGTCGCCTCCTCTAGCAGGGCGGGCGCCACGATGCCGACATTGTTGATCAGCCGGGTGACGGGATAGCGCTTGGCGATATCCGTCATGAGGTGGCGGGTCGTTTCGGCGTCGGCAAGGTCGATTTGGTAGGCGTCTGCCTGTAGCGATTCCGCTTCCGGCTCGACGATATCCAATACGATGACGCGATAGCCATCCTGCTGAAGGCGCAGGGCAATGGCTTGGCCGATGTTACGTGCTCCGCCCGTGACGACGGCAACGTCTTGTTGGGAACGTTCGTGACTCATGCATGCTTCCTCGTGTGCGATGTGGCAAAAGGCTCAAAAGGCGACTAAATCACTCAGTGTCATGAGCCAAATCAGCAGGCTAAGCGTAAAAAAGGAGGCGACCGTCGCGACCAGCATGGCGGCAGCGCTCACGTCTCCCAAGTGGTAACGCTGGCCCAATAGAGGATAGATGCTAATCATCGGTGCCGCGGCAAAGAGCAGCGCGCCTGCCATGTAGACGGGCTCGATACTCGGTACCAGGAGACACGCGACCAAAATGTCCAGCGGGTGAAGCAGTAGCTTGCCCACCACGATTTGGCCCACGTCCCTCATCATACCTTGTGCACGCAGACCAAATAGCGAGCCACCAATCACGAAGAGGGCGGCGGGCCCGGCGGCTTCGGCCAGCATGTGGACCGCTTTCTCGATGGGGAGAGGCATGTCGATACCCGTGCCTGCGATGACGACCCCGACGGTCAAGCCGATCAGCAAAGGATTTTTCGCCAGATTCCGTGCCGTCTGTCGCAGGGTCTGCCACACGTTCGAGCCCTGCTGGTTGCCCATCTCGGCAAGAATGAGCGCGGCGGGAATGATCAGCAGGTTTTCCACCAGCATATTGAGCGCTAAGAGCACCGCTGCCGGTGAGCCGATGACCATGGCGGCGACCGGGTAGCCGACGAATCCGCTATTGGAGGCGGTCATGCCGAGTGCCTGCATGGCGCTCGCGTTCAGCGGTTGGCGCTGTAGTTTCCAGCAGAGCACCAAGCCCGCGCACAGCACGAAGAGCGATCCCAACCCGTAGGCCAACAGGTAGCTCGGCTGAAAAATGTCGCTCAGCGGCTGCTGGGTCAGCGCGCGAATCACCAGGGCGGGCAAGGCGCAGTACAGCACGAAAACGCCCACGCATTGCAGCTGTTCGCGTTGAATGATCCCGCCCCAGCGCGCCACATAGCCAATACCCATGAGCAAAAAAATGGGCGTGGTAATGGCTAGAATATCGAGCATGGTCGGCTCCCCGGTGCGGCGCGCAATGAGCGTTCGATGAGCGAATTATTGTACGCTAATTTATGGGGGTGTCATGAAGCGCGCTGGGGTTTTTGTGCAACGAGTTGCTCGACGTAGTGAGTGCGCAGGGGAATCACATGCGGTGTGATCTGCTCTGGGTCGAGCTGCCCCTGAGTAAAAAACCGAAACGCATCCACTCCCTGAAAGACGAACAGGTCGACGCCGGAGAGCGTGTTGGCATGGGCCTCGTGCGCCGCTTTCAAGAGCTCGGTATGGGCCGGAATGTATACCGCATCGAATACCCAGTGCTGGGCACCCAGGCCTGCGGTGTCGATGGGGCAGCCGGGATGGTTGATGTGGCCAATGGGGGTGCAGTTCACGACCCCTTGCCAGGTGGGCAGCTCGCGCGTGGCCTGTTCGGCTGACACGCACGTGGCGGCAATGCCCATGGCATTCAGATCCTGGCATAGGGTGTCGGCACGCTGCGCGTCGCGCTCCAAAATATGGATGCAGCGGGCCGACAGTTCGCCGAGCGCGCACGCCACGGCGCGTCCCACGCCACCGGCACCGATCAACAAGACATCGCCCGCCGGCTGGTTGCCAAACGAATGGCGGTAGGCGCTGATGAACCCGGTATAGTCGGTGTTTTCGGCACGCAATCCCTGTTCATCGAACAAGAGCGTATTGGCGGTGCCGACCCGCTGCACACCGGCTCCACAGATGTCCGCTAATTTGGCGGCTGTCTCTTTGAAGGGAAAGGTGACGTTGGTGCCCCGGTATCCTTCTGCGCGCAGCTGTTGAATGGCGCTGGCAAAGTCGAAATCCGCGATACCCAGGCTGTCGACCAAGTCGTAGCGGACGGCTAGACCCAGCGATGCGCCTAGGCGTTCGTGAAGGTCGGGAGATTGTGATTTGGCGATACCTTCGCCGACGAGTCCTAACGTGATCATGCGGGGCGCTCTCCCGTGTCGCTATTGATATCTGAGGCTATGCGATCTGCTTCCAGGCGTTGCTGTGCCGTGACCCGCACGAAGGCATTCGGCGCGCCGAGCCCCTGGTAGCCTTCTCGCTGCACTAATTCGATGAAAAAGGCTTTGTGGTTGGGTTGCGTATAGAGCTGATGGAAGTCGCCGTGAGCGTCCTGGTCGAACAGGATGTGGTGCTCCTGCATCCAGGCATGGGTTTGCGCCGGTAGGTCGAAGCGCGCCGCCAGGTCGCGATAGTAGTTGCTGGGTATCGGCAGCACGGGGGTGTTTGCCTTATGTAACGCAGCACTGGTATCACGCAGGGACGTGGTGCTCAGAGCGATATGGTGAACGCCCGACCCGCCGTACTGGCGAACGAAGCGGTTACTGGCCGTGTCTGGTGAGGCGCTGGCATTGAGCGCTAAACGAAAACGACCATTGCCGTTTTGCAGTACTTGGCTTTGAATCAAACCGCGCGGGTCGGTGACGTCGAACGAGGGAGTCACCTCTAGTTGGAAGATGGCGCGGTACTGCAGCATCAGCGACAGGTAGTCATGGTAGGAGAGCGCCACGCTGATATGGTCGATATCCACCAGCGATCCTTGAGGCACTGGCTGGCGCTCTAGGGGAAACTCGCGATCCCATGTACGGCTCAGCTGCGAGTCGTCGATGATATACGAGAGGCTGCCATCGACGTTACGCAGCGCGCTCATGCGGTGACTCGCGCCCACGTCTTCAGGCTCGACGATCTCGTAACCGAGTTTATCGGCCCGCTTGAACGCTTCATAAGCGTTACCCACCCGAAGGCCAATCGCCGTCACGGCCGTAGCGTCACGGCCCGGTACGCGCCCGGTAAAGCTCGACTCGGTATTCAGCACCAGGTTGACGTCGCCCGCCGCCCAGCGCTCGGCGTCCAGCGTGTGGTGTCGACCGACGCAGGCCATGCCCAGGGCGCTCAGCAGCTCGCGCAGCGGCGTCAAGTCCTCGGGCTCGACGGCTATTTCGAGAAAGGCGACGGACTCGATGGGCTGCGGTGCGGGAATGCCGCTATCCCCCTGCATACTGCGCAGTAAATGGTAGGAGCGCAGCCCATCGCGCGCGGTTTGGTCGCTGTGGCCCATGCGGAACACATCGTTAAAGATCTCATGGGAGAGCGGACCGTCGTAGCGCGTCTCGTCCAGCATGGCCATGAAACGATCCATCTGTAGCTCGCCCTGTCCCGGGAAACAGCGGTAGTGTCGGCTCCACGACAGGTGATCCATAGACAGGCGCGGCGCATCGGCGGTCTGGACCAAAAAGATACGGTCACCGGGAATGCGCCCCAGGGTGCCCAGCTCCGTCTGGCGCGAGAAGATATGGAAGGTATCCAGCACCAGGCCCACGTGCGGATGCGCCGCGCGGCGTACCACTTCCCAGCTATCGCGGTAGTCGTGGATGTGTCGGCCCCAGGCCAGGGCTTCATAAGCCACGCGTAACTGACGCTTTGCGGCGCGTTCGCCCAGCTCGAAAAAGTCATCGGCCGCGCGGCTAATGCCTGGCAGGGCATCCGGATGGACGGTGCTGCAGGCCATCAGCAAATCGGTGCCGAGCTCTTCCATTAGATCGAACTTATGCTCGGCGCGATCAAAGGCGCGCTCCCGCGCGCGGCCCTGCAGTCCTTCGAAGTCGCGAAAAGGTTGCAGGGTCACCAGCTTCAAGCCGCGGGAGCGAATGAGTTCGCCGGCTTCCCGAGGCGTGCCTGAGAAGGCCGTCAAGTCGTTTTCGAACAGCTCGAGCCCCTCGAAACCCGCCTGAGCAATCGCATCGACTTTTTCCTCCAGCGAACCGCTGAGGCAAACGGTAGCAATCGATGAGTACATGGCATCATGCTCCTTGTAAGAGTGGCGATCAGTAGCCCGCCAAACGCGGCAGGAACGTGACTAAGGACGGTACGAAGGTAATCAGCAGCAGGATCAGGAACTGAACGGCGAGCATGGGCATGATGCGACGGATGATAGGCCCCATGCCTACGCCCGACACGGAGTCCGCCACGAAGAGGCAGAGCCCCATGGGCGGTGTGATCAGTCCCATCATCAGGTTGAAGATCACCACGATGCCGAAGTGCAAGGGATCGATGCCCAGCGCCATGGCAATCGGGTGAAGAATGGGAACGAGCACCAAGATAGCGGCAATCCCTTCCAAAAATAGCCCGACCACCAGCAGCAGCAGAATGACGGCAATGAGGAACGTCCACTGGGTATCGATGCTCATCAAGGCCCATTCCGTCAGCATGTTGGGCACGCGCTCGAACGTTAACACCCAGTTGGCGGCGGCGACGGCACCCATGATGACCATGATCACCGCGCTATCGCGCATGGCGCGGGCAAAAATGGCGGGTAGGTCGATCAGTTTGATGTTGCGATAGAGCACCACGCCGAGAATCAGCGCGTACACCACGGCAAACGCAGCGGCCTCGGTGGGGGTGACCATGCCCGCGAGAATGGCGCCCACCACGAATACCGGCATGAGTGCGGGAAGCAGGCCATGCAGTAACGCATGACGCCGTGACTGTTGCTTTACCGTCGCCGTGCTCAGGTCGCCTGCAAAGAAGTACACGTAAATCGACAGCCCAAGGGCGAGTAAGACACCAGGGACGATGCCGGCCAAAAAGAGCCCTGGCACGGAGACGCCCGAGACCGTCAATGCATAGATGATGACCGGAATGCTCGGCGGAATGATGGGACCAATCACGGACGACGCCGCGGTGAGGGCGGCGGCAAAGTCACGCGGGTAGCCCTCTTTTTCCATCGAGGGAATGAACACCCGGCCAAGCGCGGACGTATCCGCAATCGCGGAGCCGGACAGTCCGGCAAAAATCACCGATGCCCAGATATTGACGTGGGCAAGCCCTGCCTTGAGGCGGCCCACGATGGCGCTGGCAAGGTTGATGATGCGGTGGGTGATACCGGCTTCGTTCATCAGCTCGCCCGCTAGAATGAAGAGCGGAATGGCCAGCAGTGGAAACGACTCCATGCCACCAAAAAACTGCTGCGAGACGATACGGATATGGTAGGGCAAATCGCCGGCGCCCATCAGTACCGTGAGTGAACCGAGGATGGCAAAGGCAAACGGCACGCCCAATAACACGAGGGCGATGAGCAGTATGAAAATCATGAGGATGCCTCCTCATGGGTTGGCTGGCTCAGTCGCAGCGCGCCCATAACGAGCGCCGAGAGGCTCAGTAACCCGCCGCCCAGCAACATGGACGCTTGAAACAGCCACATGGGCATGCCGGTACTCGACGACGTGCGCCCGCCTCGCGCCGAGATGAACTCGACCGCCGATACCATCAAGCCGACACCCACGGCGAGCACGACGACGTCGACCGTAACCGCCTGCCAACGCACCCAGTGCGCGGGCAGTAAACGGCGGATGAGATCGAAGCCGATGTGTTTGTCTTGCAAATAGGCCCAGGACATCCCGAACATCAGGCCGTAAATCATCAGGTAAATGGCGGTGTCTTCTCCCCAGCTAATGGAGCCGCCATAGGTGTAACGCGCAAAGGCATTACCCGCGACCAGCAGGAAGATCAGCATAATGGCAAGCCCCGCCAGGCTGCCATTGAAAAGTATGAGGCCACGGTGTGTCCGGCGGAGAAGAGCAGACATAAGGGCACCTTCGATCGATGGTCAGGCACGCAAGGAGGCGAGTAGGCGCGGTGCCTACTCGCAAGCACGTACGTTAAACGGCGGTTAGAAGCGTGAGGAGGCCTCATCCACGGCGGATGCGAGGCGGTCGATCCACTCGGCATCATCGCCCAGTTCGTTGCGCAGATAGGCTTGAACCGGTGGCTGAGCGGCTTCGCGGAAAGCGTCCATTTGCTCGGCGGTGGGCTGAGTGATCTCCATGCCTTCTGCCTGCAGCTTGGTGATGCCCTCGGCGGAATTGAACTGCTGGATGGCGCGACCGGTGGTGCCTGCCACCACTGCCGCGCGCTTCACGGCGGCTTGCTCTTCTTCGGAGAGCGACTGGAAGATCTCATCGTTGATCAGGATGTGATCGACACCGTACACATGGCGATCGAGGGTCAGGTAGTCCTGGAACTCGTAGAAATTGTTGCCGTAGATCACCGAGATGGGGTTCTCTTGGCCATCGACCACGCCGGTCGCCAGCGCCGTCGGTACTTCACCCCAGGCAATTCCCTGCGGCACTCCGCCGAGTGCGCTGACCATTTCCAAGTAGAGAGGGATGGTTTGTACTCGGAACTTCAGCCCCTGCATGTCCTCGGGGGTATGAATGGGGCGCACGGAGTTGGTGAAATGACGGAAGCCGGTTTCGCCATAGGCCAGGGTGCGCAGGCCGGTTTGCTCTAGGCAGTGTTCGGCGAGTGCCGTACCGAATTCACCGTCCATGACTTCCCAGGCAACGGGCGCTGACGGGAAGGTGTACGGAATGTCCGTGACGGCGACGGCCGGGCAGAAGTTCGCATAGGCGCCGGACACCATCGCAATGCTAATGGTGCCATCCTGCGCGCCTTCGATGAGTTCGGTTTCCCCACCTAACGCACCCGCCGGATAGAGCTCGACCGTGAGGTCGGTTTCGGCTTCGACGAGGTTTTTGAAGACCTGACCGGCGGCCCCTTTTTTGGAGGTCGTCCAGTCGTCGGGGTCCACATGGGCAAAACGTAGGGTTTGTGCCGAGGCATTCGCCGCCGTCAGCAGTGCTGCTGAAGCAATCGTCACTGTCAGCGTGCGTTTCATGGATGTTGTTGGTAGTGAGAGCAGGGGGCGTAGAGACATTATTGTTGTCCTCTTATCGAGCCATTGTCATGGGGTTTGAAAAGCCATGAAGGTGGCGCACATGGCCATTTCACCGTGTCCAAAACAACAATGTACGAAATGGTACGTTCAGTCAAGGTGTGGCATACTAGACCAAAGACGATCACGATAATAAAGGCCCCTCGATGACCGCCACATCCAACGCTTCTTCGTCCCCTTCTCCACGGCGCGGTCGTAAAAACGACCCCGAGTCTGTCCAGGCCGACATTCTTGCCGTCGCCACGCGCGAATTCTCGGAAAAAGGCTTGTCAGGGGCACGCATAGACGAAATCGCCGAAAAGACGCGTGCCTCCAAGCGTATGATTTACTACTACTTCAAAGACAAAGAGACGCTCTACTTGCATACGCTGGAAGCGGCGTATCAAAAAGTGCGTTTACAAGAAACGGAACTGCAGCTAAATCATTTGGCTCCGGTAGAGGCGCTGAGCCGATTGGTGCGGTTTACGTTCTGCCATCACGCCAAAAATCCCGACTTCATTCGCCTGGTGATGATCGAGAACATCCATCATGGCCGCTATCTGGCGCAATCGAAACTGATCCAATCGCTGAACGCAGGCGTGATCGACGCGCTTACCAACGTCTACAGCCGCGGTGTCGAGGCGGGCTGTTTTCGTGAAGGGCTCGACCCCCGCGAGCTGCACTGGCTGATTAGCGCACTCTCATTTTTCAATGTCTCCAATCAGCATACGTTTTCGCGCATTTTCGACTGGCAACAAATGACGCCGGAGAATCAGCGCAAATTGGAAGACCATGTCACGGACATGGTGATGCGATACGTGCTGCCGGATGACCCTGCGATGGCAACCCCCTAGCAACGTCATCGTGAGCAGCGTAGCGCCTATTGTTAAATTTTGGTTGCTTGATAGGTAGCGGTCTCTTTAGCCTATAGTTCGTTGAGCGAACATAAGTACAAATGTGTGCGTGCGCTCAGGACCCTTGCCTCTTGGTACGCAGTTGCCAAGGCGTTGCTAACGGAGACGTCGTTGCCATGCCCGCCATCTTTACCCAACACCCCTTCATGAGCCAGCCTGCCTTGGACGCCTGTGATGAGCAGGCCATGGTGAAGGCCATGCTGGCCTTCGAGCTCGCCCTGGCGGAAGTGCAGGAAGCCAGTGGAGCCGTACCTGCCGGGGTGAGCCAGCAAATACGCGATCGGTTAGAAAAGGCCACCTTCAGCGTCGATGCCATGGCAGAAGGCATTGCCAGTGGTGGCAATGTAGCAATTCCCTTCGTGAAGCAGGGGCGATCACTGCTTCCTGATGAGCTGAAACGCTACTGGCATCAAGGAGCGACTAGCCAGGATGTCGTCGATTCGGCGCTGATGCTGCTACTGACACCGCGTTTGGCCGCGCTGAACGACCTACTGCTGCGCTGCCGTGCGGCGGCGCTGGCGTTGATGAGCGCGCATGGGGATACCGTGATGGTGGGGCGTACGCTGATGCAGCAGGCGCTGCCGATCACCTTCGGAGTAAAGGTGGCCCACTGGGCGATTGGCCTAGAGCAGAGTCGACGCCGCTTGATGGACGTGGCGCTGCCCGTACAGTTCGGCGGCGCAGTGGGCGTGCACTCGGGCTGGGGGCATTTGGGACTCGACTGGATGGACGCGCTGGCCGAGCGGCTAGGGTTGGCGTCGCCGGTGCTCCCCTGGCATACCGACCGCTACCCGATCCATGCCCTCGGTACGGCATTGGATGCCGTCGCGGGAGCCGCTGAAAAAATCGCCCTGGATGTGTCGCTACTGACGCAAACCGAAGTGGGCGAAGTGGCGGAGCCCTCCGCGCCCGGCATGGGCGAGTCCTCGTCGATGCCGCATAAGCGTAACCCGGTACGTAGCGCACTGATCAAGGGAGCCGCGCGGCTCGTGCATGGCCATACCAGCGTCGTGATGAGCGCTGCGGCGCAACCTCTCGAGCGTGGACTGGGCGAATGGCATGCCGAGTGGGCGCCGTTGATCGAAAGCGCTCTACTGGTAGAAGGCGCCTTGGAGCAGGTCGCCGTGCTGCTGGAGGGGCTCGACGTGAACGCTGAGAACATGGCGCGCAATTTGACGGCCACGGGCGGGGGCATCATGGCCGAACCGGTCGCCCGATTGTTGGCTCCCACGTTAGGCACCGAGAAGGCCAAAGCCGTCAGTGCCGACGCGGCGGAGACCGCGCGTCGAGAAGCCCGCGCCTACGCAGACGTGCTCTCGAGCCATCCTGACGTGAAAGACGTCATCGACGCCGATGCGCTGCGAGATGCCTGCGACCCAGCTTTATACCTTGGTAGCAGCAAGGAGCAGGTGAAGCGTGCCCGTGCCTGGCTGATGTCGGATTAAGCGTCTGTTTATCCATGTTTTTTTGATTCACTCGATTTGTCCGTGCCGTTCGCTCGCTGTCTGGGAAACGCCACCGCCATTTGACCCGATAGGTGTTCGGAAGTAACTTGTTCGTATTGAGAATCTGTGTTCGTCTGACGAACAAATACCAACAAGTATGGCAACGACCAGCTAAGAGGCACCCATCATGGCCGAGTTTCTCAGCTTGCATGACGCGGTAGCGCGCTTCGTCGAAGACGGCGCTACCGTGGCCATGGAAGGCTTTACCCACCTGATTCCTTTTGCGGCAGGTCACGAAGTGATCCGTCAGAAAAAGCGTGACCTGACGCTGATTCGCATGACCCCCGATATCATTTACGACCAAATGATCGGCGCGGGCTGTGCCAAAAAAGTCATCTTCTCCTGGGGCGGTAACCCTGGTGTCGGCTCGCTGCACCGCCTGCGTGATGCCGTCGAGAAAGGCTGGCCGTGCAAGATCGAGATTCTGGAGCATAGTCACGCGGCGATGGCCTGCGCCTTCGAAGCGGGGGCGGCCGGGTTGCCGCTGGCGGTGTTCCGCGGCTACATCGGCAGCGAGCTGCCCAGCGTCAACGACCAGATCAAGTTCATCGACTGCCCGTTCACCGGCGAGCGGTTGGCAGCGGTTCCTGCGGTGCGGCCGGATGTGTCGATCATTCACGCCCAGCGGGCGGATCGCCAGGGCAACGTGTTGGTCGAGGGTATCGTCGGGGTACAAAAAGAAGCGGTACTGGCCGCCAAGCACAGCATCGTCACGGTGGAAGAGATTGTCGATGACCTGGGGGCGACTCCCAACGCCTGCGTGATTCCCAGCTGGGCCATTAGCGCCATCGCCGTCGCCGAAAAAGGGGCGCTGCCTTCTTATACCCACGGCTACTACGGCCGCAGCAATCGCTTCTACAAAGAGTGGGATGCCATCGCACGCGACCGCGACACCTTTACCCAGTGGCTCGACGACAACGTCTTTAATGCAGGAGGCCAAGCCTGATGAGTCTGGAATACACCTCTTCTGAAATGATGTCGGTCACCGCGGCGCGGGCGCTCGAAAACGGCATGACCTGCTTCGTCGGCATCGGCCTGCCTTCTGAAGCCGCGAATTTGGCGCGTCTCACCCATGCACCGGACGTGGTGCTGATTTACGAATCTGGCACGCTGCAAACCAAGCCCGATACCCTGCCGCTCTCGATAGGCGATGGCGAGCTGTGCGAGTCGGCGCTGACCACCGTGGCGGTGCCGGAGATGTTCCGCTACTGGCTGCAGGGCGGCAAAATCGACGTGGGCTTTTTGGGCACCGCGCAAATCGACCGCTTTGCCAACCTGAATACCACGCTAATTGGTGATTACAAAGCGCCCAAGGTACGACTGCCGGGCGGCGGCGGCGCGCCGGAAATTGCCACCAACGCTGGCGAGGTGTTCATCACGCTGAAGCACTCCAAGCGCGCCTTTGTAAAAGACGTCGATTTCGTGACCACGCTAGGCTTTGGCCGCGACGGCAAAGGCCGCGATAACGTCCCCAACATCGGCAAAGGCCCGACTCGGGTGATCACCGACCTGTGCGTGATGAAGCCTGACCCCGACACCAAGGAGCTGGTGGTCGTCTCGCTGCATCCTGGCGTTAGCCGCGAAGACGTCATCGATGCGACCGGCTGGGACATCCGTTTTGCCGAGCAGCTCGAAAGCACTCCCGAGCCCAGTGCCCACGAGCTGACCATTTTGCGCGAGCTAAAAGCCCGCACCGAGCAAGCCCACGCGGGCGCATGAGGAGTTTGCCATGAGTGACGTTTATCTATGTCATCCCCGCCGCACCGCGATTGGCCGCTTTGGCGGCACGTTGGCGAGCGTGCGTCCGGATGATGTCGCCGCCACGATTTTTAAAGCGGTATTAGCGGAAGCGCCGGGTCTCGACCCCGCCGCCATCGAAGAAGTGTTCATGGGCTGTGCCAACCAGGCCGGCGAAGATAACCGCAACGTGGCGCGGATGTCGTCGCTGCTGGCGGGCATTCCCACCTCGGTGCCCGGCACCACGATGAACCGCCTGTGCGGTTCGGGCATGGATGCGGTGGGCACGGCGTTTCGCGCGGTCAAAGCCGGTGAGATGGCGCTGGCGCTGGCAGGCGGCGTGGAGTCCATGTCCCGCGCGCCCTACGTGATGGGCAAGGCCGACAGCGCCTTTTCCCGCGGCCAGAAAATCGAAGACACCACCATCGGCTGGCGCTTGGTCAACCCGCTGATGAAGAAAACCTTTGGCATCGACTCCATGCCGGAAACGGCAGAAAACGTCGCCGAACAGTTCAATATCTCTAGGGAAGACCAGGATGCGTTTGCGCTGCGCTCCCAGCAGAAAGCCTCGGCGGCCCAAAAAGCCGGGCGTTTTGCCCAAGAGATTACTGCCATCGAGATTCCCCGCCGCAAGCAGGAACCGCTGATCTTCGATCAGGACGAGCACCTGCGGGAAACCACGTTGGAAAAACTAGCGGCGCTGCCGACGCCGTTCCGTGATGGCGGCAGCGTCACTGCTGGCAACGCCTCCGGTGTGAACGACGGCGCGGCAGCCATGCTGGTCGCCAGCAAGGCGGCGGTCAAACAGCACGGCCTCAAGCCGATGGCGAAAATCATCGGCATGGCCACGGCGGGCGTCGAGCCGCGCATCATGGGCTACGGCCCGGTACCAGCGGTGCAGAAACTGCTCGAACGCACCGGTATCTCGATGGATGAGATCGATGTATTCGAGTTCAACGAAGCGTTTGCCGCCCAGGCGCTGGCCTGTATGCGCGACTTGGGCCTTGAAGACGACGACCCCCGTGTGAACCCCAACGGCGGCGCGATTGCGCTGGGCCACCCGCTGGGTATGTCCGGTGCGCGCTTGTTGATGACCGCGGCTCATGAGCTGCACAACAGCGGCAAGCGCTACGCGCTGTGCACCATGTGCGTGGGTGTGGGGCAGGGAATTGCTACCCTGATCGAACGCGCTTAACGGAGGCCGTCATGGCATTTCTTACCATCAATGGCCGCGGCGTGGCTTACCGCCTGCTCGGCGCAGAAGGCAACCCGCTGGTCGTACTGGCGCACCCGTTGGGCATGAGCCAAGCGGTGTGGGATGACGTCATTCCCGCACTGCTGCCCCGCTATCGGGTGCTGACCTGGGATCTCCCCGGCCACGGGGCCAGCCAAGCGGTGAGTGGGGATCGCATCGCCCCTGCTGATCTCGCGGCGGAGGCATTGGCGCTGGTAGACCTGGCGGGCGCGCAGCGCTTTCACTTTGCCGGTACCTCCATTGGAGGGGTAGTGGGCCAGCAGCTGATTGCCGAACATGCCGACCGCCTGCTTTCCGCGACGTTGACCAACACTGGCGCCGTGATCGGCAATCCAGATCTCTGGAACACGCGCGCCGGCCGCGTTCGCCAGGAAGGCCTAGCGGCGATGTCTGAAGAGATCGTGCCGCGCTGGTTTGCCAAAGCGGCGTTCGAGGCAAGCCCCGCGCTGAAAGCGGGCTGGTGTACCCAGATGGGCCGTGGCGACGATGAATCCTACGCCCAGCTGTGCGAAATGCTGGGTCGCGATACCTTTACTGGCAAGCTCTCAGGCAAGAGCACGAAAGTGCAGCTGTTTGGCGGCAGTGAAGATATGGCCACGCCCCCCGCGACGCTGGACGCCCTGGCGACAGAGCTCGATGGCGCACCGCTAGAGATTTTTGACGGCGTTGGCCATGTGCCTTCGGTGGAAGCCCCGGCGCTGTTTGCGGAGAAACTCCTCGCCGTACTAATGAGGGATTTAAGCGACGTGGCCAACCACGGCGTGGCTTATGCGACCGGCTTGGAGACGCGCAAGCAGGTATTGGGCGAGGAGCACGTCGCGCGCTCCACCGCCAACGCCAACCGCCTGGATGCGCCCTTCCAGCAGATGATTACCCGCTTGGCCTGGGGCGAGCTGTGGAGCAACGACGATCTCACCCGCCGTGAGCGCAGCATGATCACCACCGGCATTCTCGCCGCCCTGGGTCGCGAAGAGCTCACGCTGCACCTGAAAACCGCCAAGCGGATTGGACTGACCGACGCCGAGCTGCGCCAAGTGCTGATGCATGTGGCGATTTACGGCGGCGTTCCGGCGGCCAACCACGCCTTTGCCCTCGCCAAAGAGCTGGGGTGGGGCGAGTAGCGAATCAACATCATGGATAAGAGGTAAGGGCGATGACCCACGACAACAAACGCTTTGTGGCACGCGACCGCAACTGGCATCCGCCCGCCTATGCGCCGGGCTATAAAACCTCGGTGGCGCGTTCGCCACAGCAGGCGCTGGTGAGTATGCAGCAACCCACTGCTTCCGAACTGACCGGCCCGGACTTTAGCCACCTGCGCATGGGGCCCCACGATAACGACCTGCTGCTGAACTTCCGCCAGGATCCAGACCGGGGCGGACTTCCCCAGGGCGAGCGCATCATCATGTTTGGCCGCGTGGTCGACCAGTTTGGCAAGCCAGTACCGCACACCCTGGTAGAAATGTGGCAGGCCAACGCCGGTGGGCGCTACCGCCACAAAAACGATAAGTACCTGGCACCGCTGGACCCTAATTTCGGCGGTGTAGGGCGCTGTTTGACCGACGAGCAGGGCTTTTATCGTTTTCGCACCATCAAGCCCGGCCCCTACCCGTGGCCCAACGATATGAATAGCTGGCGGCCCGCGCATATTCACGTCTCGGTCACCGGGCCTTCGATCTCGACGCGGCTGATCACCCAGATGTACTTCGAGGGTGACCCGCTGATTCCCCTGTGCCCCATCGTGCACACACTCAGGGACCCCGACGCGGTGGACACCATGATCGGAAGGCTCGATATGGCCCATAGCAAGCCGATGGACTGTCTGGCCTACCGTTTTGACATCGTGGTGCGCGGTGAGCTGCAAACCTATTTCGAAAACCAGTAAGGCTAGGGGAATCTCATGAAACAGCCCGCTATTCAGCCCAATACCCAGCCGACAAGCGATCTGATGCTGCGGGAAACCGCCTCGCAAACGGCTGGCCCCTACGTACATATCGGTCTTGCCCTAGCCGCGGCGGGTAACCCCGTGCGCGACGAAGAAATCTGGAACGAGATGGCCAAGCCCGACGCCGAGGGCGAGCATATCGAGGTCGTCGGCACCGTGATCGACGGCAACGGCGACCTGGTGCGCGATGCGTTTTTAGAAGCGTGGCAAGCCGATACTCACGGCGACTACCAAGCCGATTATGACCTTAAAAAACCGTTCAACAGCTTTGGCCGCACCGCGACCACCTTCGATCACGGCAGCGAGTGGTCGCTGACCACCATCAAGCCCGGCGCGGTGAAACACCCCAGCGGGCAGTTGATGGCGCCACACATCAACCTGACGCTCTTTGCCCGTGGAGTGAACATCCACCTGCAAACGCGCCTCTACTTCGACGATGAGGCCGAAGCGAACGCTCAGTGCCCGGTGCTTTCGCGCATCGAGTCACCGACGCGCCGCCAAACGCTGATCGCCCAGCGCGAAGAGGTGGGTGGCAAGGTGCGTTACCGGCTGGATATCTGCTTACAGGGTGAGGGTGAGACGGTGTTTTTTGATTTTTGATTTTAAGCAGGCGGGTAGGCAAGCAATGATATGGGCAGCCAGTTGGCTGCCCATATCATTTGCCCTAGACTCGCACTAATGGCCCAATCAGCTATCCGCTACTCAACGTTAGCTTGAACGCTCATCGAGCAGATTTCTTGAGAATGTCATTGAGAATGATTAATCGATGTAGCCACTTCTAAGCGCCAGTCGATATGCCTAACAAGCTTCAGAATAGTGCGGGTAACAGGCACCGCGATGCGGTGTTCTTCCGCACGGCGTACGGCAGCGCCACAAATCGCTTCGATTTCGGTAGGCCTTTCTGCTAGCACGTCCTGAAGCATAGAGGGCTTATGGGAGGTGTGGCGTTCCAGAGCTTCGCTCACGGTTTTCTCGATACGCTCATTCTGAACCGCAAAGCCACACGCATGAGCGGTCGTACAAAGTTCATCGATAATTTGGAATGCAAGCTCCCTCGTATCCGCATTAGCCGCTATTTGGCCAACGGTCGAGCGAGTGATTGCGCAGAGGCCGTTCAAAGCGGCATTGAAGATGACTTTTTCCCAAATGGCGACTTCTACCTGGGGGGCAACGATGGTTCTTATCCCGCTATGCGTGAAGAGTTCAGGAATATCGTTAAGTATCGGTGGTGCAGCCGAGGTCGAGGCGGCAGCAAGCTTGACGATACCTTCACCGTGAGACTCCACACACCCTGTCTGCTTCGTGTCTGCAGGGTAAGTGGTAATGCCGATGATGATGTTCTTTTGATCGACGAACTCCATTAAAGAAAGCTTGTTATCGAGCCCATTTTGCAGGCTTAAGAGGACAGTATGAGAGTCTATGGCTGAACGTATGGCTGTTATTGCCGACTTGGTGTGCATTGTTTTAGTGAAAACTATAATAAGGTCATAGGTTTGACTTACTTCCCAAGGAAAAAGCACCGGGACAGGAATGAACCGTTCTCCTTTATCCGTCTTGAGCTTGAGCCCCTTCTGGCGCAAAGCGGCAACGTGCTCTGCATTGACATCAATCAGGGTAACGTCCGCGCCTCCTTCGGAAAGGCTTCCACCGATGAGTCCACCCATTGCTCCTGCGCCGAGGATAGCGATACGAGGTCTTTTTCTGTTTGGGTTATCCACTATTTGTCCTCTTGATAAATCTGTGCACATGTTTTTTGTTGGCTTTTTTGCAACGGAGTAAGCGTATTGGATGGTTGTTAACTGGGCTGATAGCCATCCATCAATGGCTTGTTGACTATCACTTGTATCGTGCCGCATGCTAATAAATCAAATAGATAGTTTGAGGAATATTTATAGATAGTGTTTATTCTGTTGGTTGGCAATGTCGCCGTTCATCGTTTCAAGCGTGACGGTTGGGGGCGGTATTTCATTGAGATGTTACGTTCTGTTTGCTTGGTGTTGAGTCGGTGCGTAAACGTATATGAAGAAGTGAAGGTGTTGCAAAAATAGCTGGGCTTGCGAAGGCGGCTTGTATTTGCCGAAACTTACTGTTTCTCAGTGATGGCGGTAATGATGCTTTCACAGAACCAACGTTGAGCGGGTGAACGCGACGTATGTGCCTGCCAGTAAAGTGTTACATCGAATGGGGGCACTTCGAACGGCAGCTCAAGTGCTTTCAAAGGAGCTTCATTTACGAAGTTGGACGCAATTTGCTGAGGTAGAATCACGACTAAGTCACTCTTTTGGAGCACTCTGGGTAAAATAGAGAAGTGGGGCACCACGAGGCTAACTTTGCGTTTTAACCCACGCTGTGCCAGCACATCTTCAGCCAGGCCATGCCCTGACGAAGCGGCAACCACAGCATGCTTGGCCTCCATGAATTGCTCCAGGCTGAGATGGTCACCAATCGTTGGGTGATGTTGATTCAGCAGGCAAACGTATCGCTCCTTGAGAATGACTTGGCGCGCTACGCCCGAGGCAGTCATCGGTCGACTACAGATCACCGCATTCACCTTCCCTGCCGCCAGCCACTCCTCAACCTTGTCGATTTCCAACGCAATGACTTCCAACTCCACGTTTGGCGCCTCGGTGTGCATGTGAGAGAGAATGCGGGGCAGTAGTGCCAGTTCACCGAGATCCGTCAGCGCTAGTCGAAAGCGGCGATGCGATGAGGACGGAACGAATTCGCGATTTTCCTCCAGCGTACTGTCGATCTGAGCGAGCGAGTCGCGCAGCGTTGGGTAGAGCTGAATCGCAGTGAAGGTTGGCTCCATGCCGTCGCGAGAACGTACAAAAAGACGGTCGTCAAATAGGTCGCGCAGTCTCGATAGCGCGTAGCTGACGGACGGCTGGGTCACGTTCAATCGATCCGCCGCGACCGTGACGCTACGGGCATCGAAGAGAGTGACGAAGACCCTGACCAGATTGAGATCGATAGCCGCCATAGAATAGACACCATTTATAATTTGTAGAACATATATTGATTTGATGGATTTTTAAAGGCCCATTAGTGTGAAACAAACGTCTTCACGCTAGGGCCACATATGCCAACCGTACACGCTATTACTTACCAGCTTCTGCGCCGACAGGGCCTCGACACCGTTTTCGGTAATCCGGGATCCAATGAACTGCCGTTCTTGAAGAGCTTCCCTGAAGACTTCCGTTACATTCTGGGCCTTCATGAAGGCGTGGTGGTGGGCATGGCCGACGGCTACTCCCTGGCCAGCGGGCAGCCGGTACTGGTCAACTTACATGCCGCCGCGGGAACCGGCAATGCGATGGGGGCGCTGACCAATGCCTGGTATTCCCATTCACCGTTGGTCATTACGGCAGGCCAGCAGGCGCGCTCTATGATCGGTGTTGAGGCGATGCTGGCGAATGTCGATGCCGCGTCACTTCCGCGCCCACTGGTTAAATGGAGTTACGAGCCTGCCTGTGCAGAGGATGTACCGAGGGCATTGAGCCAGGCGATTCACATGGCGAACCTGCCCGCCCGGGGCCCGGTCTATGTCTCGATTCCTTATGATGACTGGGACCACGAACTCGAAGGTGACGCAGATCAAGTCGTTCAGCACGATGTTCGCCATGCCGGTTTACCATCGGTCTCCCAGCTGGACGCCTTGGCTGAAACTCTCCAACAAGCGCATGACCCTGTGTTGGTACTGGGGCCGGAGGTGGATGCCGTTCGTGCCAATGCACTGGCCGTAGAGCTGAGCGAACGACTCTGTATGCCGGTGTGGGTGGCTCCCTCGGCGTCGCGCTGCCCCTTTCCCACGCGCCATGCCTGTTTCCGCGGTGTACTACCGGCGGCCATTTCGGGTATTTCAGACAAGCTGGAAGGCCATGACCTGATACTGGTGATTGGTGCGCCAGTGTTTCGCTATCATCAATATGCGCCGGGTCGTTATATACCTCAAGGTGCAACACTGTTGCATTTGACCGGCGACCTGCAAGAGGCGGCCCGCGCTCCGGTGGGACACGCTCTCGTTGGCGATATCCATGCCACGCTGGAAGCGCTGCTGCCGTTGTTACCACAACGTGACCGTGCGCTGCCCAGTCCTCTTCCTTTGCCATCACCTCAGGCGGTTTCCACTGGGCGCTTAGCGCCGGAGAGTGTCTTTGACGCACTTAACGCCCTCGCGCCAGAGGACGCGATCTACGTTAAAGAGTCGACGTCGACGGTGTCTGCTTTCTGGCAGCGCGTTGAGATGCGCCACCCTGGAAGCTACTTTTTTCCGGCGGCAGGCGGGCTCGGTTTTGGCTTGCCCGCTGCGGTGGGCGTCCAGCTCGCTCAGCCCCATCGGCAGGTGATCGCGGTCATCGGTGATGGGTCAGCGAATTATGCTATCAGCGCGTTGTGGAGCGCCGCCCAGTACAACGTCCCGGTGGTCTTTATCATTCTCAAGAACGATACCTATGGAGCGCTACGCTGGTTCTCACGGCTGCTGGATGCTGAAGACGCTCCAGGGCTCGATGTGCCTGGGCTGGATTTTTGCGAATTGGCTAGGGGGTATGGCGTTGAGGCGGTTCGTACAGAGACGCTCGAGACCTTCGAGGAGGCACTATGCCGAGCGCTGAAGGCTTCCCGCCCGATATTGCTGGAGGTGCCGACGACAACGATAGAGCCTTGATACGAAGCTATATCCAAGGGCGTTGTAATCACGCCAAACAATGAAGGTAATAACAATGACAGAGAGCACCCTCATGAAAAGAACCCTATCGCCACTGTTAGTCGGCCTATCGACAGCCGTTCTATGTACGTCGGCTAATGCTGATACGACACTCCGCATGGCCCACCTGTGGCCTGCCAGTTCGACGGTTAACCAGGAAATTTATCAAGCCTGGGCGCAACGAGTCGAGCAGGAGTCGAATGGCCAGTTGAAAGTAGAAATCTACCCTTCTCAAACGCTGAGCAAGGCTGACAAAGCTTACGAAGCAGCGGTGAATGGCATCGCTGACATTGCCATCACGGTACAAGGCTATACTTCCGGCCGCTTCCCTCTCTCCGAAATCGTGCAGCTTCCTGGCGTATCGACGAGCGCATCGCAAGGGGCCTGCATTTTACAGACACTCTATGATGAAGGGGATATAGCCGAGGAGTATGACGATGCCCATACGCTATTTCTATTCACCACTGGGCCAGCCTATTTGCATACACAAGATACCGCAGTCGAAACGCCCGCTGACTTGGCTGGCCTGAGGATGCGTCATCCCAGCGAGGTAGCAGGGGAAATGCTGACCAGTATGGGCGCGCACCCCGTGGGCATTCCTGCGCCGGATATTTATACGTCGCTGCAGCGTGGCGTGATAGACGGCTTGAGTTTCCCCTGGGAAGCCATGACGGTTTTCCGTATCAATGAGTTAGTGAATCATCATTTGGAGTTGCCCTACTATACGGGCACGTTCGTGGCCACTATGAATCAGGCGTCTTATGATCGCCTCTCCCCCGAACTAAAAGCAGTGATTGATAACAATAGTGGCATGGTATGGGCGAGTAAGGCGGGGCAAGTCTTTGATGATATTGACGAGGCTGGTCGTGCAGAGGCATTGGCGCAGGGCGATACCATCCATGTGGTTGAAGATCCACTCAATGATCCCGTCTGGGCTCCTCCACTCGAACAAGGCACTGAAAACTATCTAGCGCAACTCGAGCAGAGGGGCCTAGATAGTGCCCGCGCTGTTTACGAGAAAGCGTTAGCGTTACGCGATCAGTGTGAAGAATAAATCTTGGCGCAACGGTCATCCGTCTTACCATTTATATTCCAGGAGTACGCCATGAACACTCTCGATCTGCTAATCGGCGGCCATTCATGCTCAGCTCGCGCGTCTGCTACCTTCGAACACACCAACCCGCTGAGCGGAAAAACGGTCAGCTGCATAGCGGCCGCATCGGTTAGCGATGCCCAGGCCGCCGCTGAGGCGGCAGTCCGCGCCTTTCCGGCCTGGTCAGCGACCGGCCCCGGCGAAAAGCGCGCCAAGCTGCTCAAGGCGGCCGAGATCATGGAGGCGCGCCAGGCCGACTTCATCGAGCGCATGGTGGACGAAACCGGCGCTACGCCGGGTTGGGCGGGCTTCAATGTCATGGTCGCCGCCAACATCCTGCGCGAGGCGGCGTCGCTGACCACGCAAGTGAATGGCGAGGTCATCCCTTCCAACGTGCCCGACAACCTGGCGATGGGCGTGCGGGTTCCCTGCGGCGTGGTGGTCGGGATCGCTCCCTGGAACGCGCCGATCATTTTGGGTACCCGGGCCATCGCCACCCCGCTGGCGTGTGGCAACACGGTGATTCTCAAAGCCTCGGAACAGTGCCCCGCGACCCACCACCTGATTGGGGAGGTGCTGATCGAGGCGGGGTTGGGCGATGGCATCGTCAATGTGGTGACCAATGCGCCGCCAAAGGCCGCCGAAGTCGTCGAGGCGCTGATCGAGCATCAAGCCGTACGGCGTATCAACTTCACCGGCTCTACCCAGGTGGGGCGCATCATTGCCGAAAAAGCAGCGCGTCATCTCAAGCCGGTTCTGCTGGAGCTAGGCGGTAAAGCGCCGTTCGTGGTGCTTGACGATGCCGATCTGGACGCTGCCGTAGAGGCCGCCGCCTTTGGCGCCTTCTTCAACCAGGGGCAGATCTGTATGTCCACCGAACGGCTGATCGTGATGGATGCGGTCGCCGACGCCTTCGTCGACAAGCTGGCTCGCAAGGCGCAAACGCTGCGCGCGGGTGATCCACGTGGTGAAGGCAATGCGCTGGGTACGCTAATCAATCGCGAATCGGGCGAGAAGCTCAACGCCCTGCTGGACGACGCCCAGCAGCATGGCGCTCGTATCGCCTGCGGTGGTCAAGCCGAAGGCGTCATCATGCAGCCCACCGTGGTGGATGGGGTGACCAAGGCGATGCGCCTGTATGGCGAAGAGTCGTTTGGCCCGGTGGTCGCGCTGATGCGCGTTAAGGATGAAGAGGAAGCCCTACGCGTGGCCAACGATAGCGAATATGGCCTGTCGGCCGCCGTTTTCAGCCGCGACACCGCCCGGGCGATGCAGTTTGCCCAGCGCATCGAGTCGGGTATTTGCCACATCAACGCTCCCACCGTGCACGACGAGCCCCAGATGCCCTTTGGCGGCGTTAAGTCGAGCGGCTATGGACGCTTTGGCGGTAAGGCCGGGATCGAGGAGTTCACCAATCTGCGCTGGATGACCCTGCAGCTTGGCCCGCGCCACTATCCCATCTAGAAAAGCGCCTGGTACTTCTGCATTTGTCAGCAAGCCGCCGTTGCACGAGTGAAGGCGGCTTTTTTATGGATGTATCAGGAAATGGCAAATCGTGAGGTCATTCGACGATGGTCGTGAATCTATCTGGTAAAAGTCCAATTTTTTGATTCTATTTTGCTGTTAGCAAAGATCAGAGGGCTGGAACACGGCTTGATAGTGATGGCGCGGGTAGCAAGGCGTCCTATGCTGCTTGGACATAGACGAATGTCGATTAGCCTTACGCCTGATAGTGGACTAATGTGATCCCTTAAAGCGAACTAGTATTCGCTCTGCGAACTTACAATAATCCAAATAAGCCTGGAGTCCCCCATGAAAAATACCTTTGCTCGGTGCGTGCTGGCAGCCGCCATTGCAGGACTTTCCATTAGCGCTGCGCAGGCAGAAACCACTCTACGTATGGCCCACTTCTGGCCTGGCCCGTCGGGCGTCAACCAGGATGTGTTGCAGGCCTGGGCCGATACCATTGCCGAAGAGTCCAACGGCGAGCTGACCATTCAGATGTTTCCCGCCGGTACGTTAGCCAAACCGGACTCCATCTACGAAGCCGCCGCCAATGGGATTGCCGATATCGGCGCTACCGCCCAGGGCTATACGGCGGGCCGTTTCCCGCTGTCGCAAATCGTTGAGCTACCGGGCGTCGCCAGCACCGCGACCCAAGGGGCCTGTGTGCTGCAGACGCTCTACGACGACGGCCATTTGGACAGCGAATACGAAGATACTCGTCCGCTTTTCATGTTTACCACGGGCCCGGGTGGCATCCACACCATCGATACCGACGTGCAAACCCCCGCCGATCTGCAGGGTCTGCGCATTCGTCGCCCCACCGCAGTGGCGGGTGAGATGCTGGAAAATATGGGGGCGAGTCCGGTAGGCATGCCTGCACCCGACATTTATACCTCCATGCAGCGCGGCGTGATCGAGGGCCTGAGCTTTCCGTGGGAGGGTTTGAAAGGCTTCCGTATCAACGAACTCGTCAACTACCACACCGAGGTGCCGTTCTACACGCTGATTTTCGTGGCCACCATGAATCAGCGCAGCTACGACAGCCTGACCCCCGAGCAGCAGGCGGTGATCGACAATAACTCCGGTATGAAGTGGGCTGAAAACGCCGGTGCAGTGTTTGACCGACTCGACGTAGAAGGCAAGCAAGAGGCCGTCGAAGCGGGCCACACGATTCGCGAAATCGAAAACCCGCTGGAGCATCCCGACTGGCAGGCGCCGCTTCAAACAGGTATTGAAAACTACCTGACGCAGTTGGAAGAGCGTGGTCTCGATCAGGCGCGCGACGTCTATCAGGCGGCGTTGGCAGCCAGCGAGTCTTGCAGCGCCCAATAGGGGTAATGTGTCATGCAGTCTACTTTTTATCGGGCCAGCCATTGGCTGGCCCTCATTTGTCGCTTAGTGGCCGGGGTCGCTTTGATTGGCCTGCTGGGGGTCACCATGGCCGATGTCAGCACACGCTATCTTTCCCGGTTGACCGAGGGCGCGATTGCGCTGCGTGTCTCCGGAAGTGTGGAGCTGGTGAGCTACTTGATGCTGTTCGCACTACTGGCCGCGATGGCGGCCAATGTCGAAAAAAGCCAAGTAGTGGTGGAGGCGTTCTCTCACCGCTTGCCACAAGCCATCAAGAATCGTGTGCAAGGCGTCTTTTTGCTCGGTTTCATGGCGCTGGGGTTGGTCCTGTTCGTTGGGCTGCTGGATTCTGCTGCCGCCGCGACGCGTCACGGGGAGGTCACCCAAGACCTGCGATTGCCCATGGGGCCGATTTACCAATTGGCAGCGGTGCTGAGTTTGCTATTGGGATTGCGCAGCGCCATTCACGCCTTGCTAGGCATGATCTATGCGGCCGGTGAGGAGGCAGCTCATGGGGAGTGAAGCGATTGGTGCCATTGGGCTAGGGCTGTTATTGGTACTGATGATTCTGCGCGTCCCGGTCGCGTTGACCATGCTGATCGTCGGTGTGGTGGGGTTTGCTCAGATCATCAGTTGGGACGCCGCCGTTGCACAGTTGAAAACCGTACCGGTCGAGGTGCTCTCCAACTACAGCTTCAGCGCCGTACCCATGTTCATTTTAATGGGCGTACTCGCGGCTCACTCGGGGATGGCCGGTAAGCTGTTTGATTCGACTCGGATCATTTGCGGTGGCTGGAAAGGCGGCTTGGCCATTGCAGCGGTGGGCTCTTGCGGCATCTTTTCCGCCATCTCCGGTTCATCGCTGGCGACGGCGAGCACCATGACGCGAGTGGCACTGCCCGAAATGGAGCGCTACGGCTATAACCGTGGCTTGGCGACCGGTGCGCTGGCCGCTGGCGGCACACTGGGCATCATGATTCCGCCCAGTATCGCGCTGCTGATTTACGCCATTCTTACCGAACAGTCCGTGGGCGATATGTTCATGGCGGGGCTGATTCCCGGCCTGCTGGGACTGGTGATGTACTCGCTGACCATTACCGTGGTGATGTATCTGCGCCCCTCCCTGGCGGTAGCGGGTCAACCCACTGCCTGGAAAGAGAAGTTGCTCTCGCTGACCGGTTTGGTACCGTTCTTTGGCGTCTTCCTGGTGATGATTCTAGGGATCTATTTCGGTGCCTTTACGCCCACCGAGGGGGCCAGTGTCGGCGCCTTCGCCACGCTGCTCTACGCCTTGGCGAAGGGCATGCGCGGTGCCCAGCTATGGCACAGCGTACAGGAGACGCTGGCGCTTTCTGCGGTGGTGTTCTTCATGCTGGTCGGGGCGGAAACGCTGGGTTACTTCATCTCCGTATCGCGCATTTCGTTCTCCATCACGGATCTGCTCTACGGCATGGACCTCACGCCCATCGTCGTGGTGCTGTGCATCCTGGCGCTCTACTTCGTGCTGGGGATGTTCATGGACTCCATCGCCATGCTGGTGATCACCGTGCCGGTGGTCTACCCGATCATTCAGGCAATGGGCATCGACCCGGTGTGGTTCGGTATCTTGACCGTACTGACCGTTGAGCTGGGCCTCATGACCCCGCCGGTGGGGATGAACGTGTTCGTCATCAAAGCGATGGCACCGCATGTCGGGCTAGGGGAGATCTTCAAGGGCGTGACACCCTTTGTCGTGTCTGATTTGCTCCGCTTGACGCTGTTGATCCTCTTTCCGGTGCTGTCGACCTTCTTTTTGCTCTAAGGCGGGTTAACGCCCTTGCGATTGACGCGTTCTGAAATCGCGAGGTGACAGCGCCGTATTACGTTTGAAAAAGCGCGTGAAGTAGGCCGGTTCGGAGAAGCCCAAGCTGTCAGAAACTTGCCCAATGGTCATGTTGGTGTAGGTAAGCTGGCGCTTGGCCTCTAGCAGTAGCCGTTCGTGTAGCAACTGTAGGGCGCTGCGCCCGGCGAGTTGGCGGCAGAGCATGTTCAAATGTGCACTGCTCACCCCCACTTGCCCGGCCAGCCACTCGATGCTGGGCTGCTCACGGTAATGCGTTTCGATGAGCGTTTGAAACTGCTCGACATGTTGCTGCCCCTTGTCATTTTGGCGAGGGGTATAGCGCCTTTTAGGGCTACCGACCGCATGGCCAAGCCGCGAAAGCTCGACGACGAGTGCCTGGATCAGCGCTTCGAGTAGCAGGCTGCGTCCAGGCGCTGGCTGGCGATACTCGCGATCGATCTGGGTCACGAGCGTGGTAATGCGCGTTTGCTCATGAGCCAGCGATAGGCGAAAGAAATCGGCCTTTTTAAGGGCGCTGCTTTCGCCCAGCAGGGTATGCAAGTGTTCGGCCAGCGGCTTGGCTAGGGTAATGATGTGTCCTTGTACGTCGGGTGAAAAGTGAAACCCGTGAATCGCCATGGCGGGAACGACAATGGCGGCCACGCTTTGCAGCTCATGACGCGTACCCTCCAACTCCAGCGATACGCTCCCCTGATCAATCAATAAAATATGCACCAAGTCGGCATGGCGATGGGGGCGGATACGCCAGTCATGCAGGCGGCTGCGCTCGGGAATGGACTCACAGTGGAGCAAGTCGGGCGTCGGCCAGTGCTGCGTTTCGCCATAGAGCTTGAAGACGGGAACGGGAGCGTTCGACGAGGGCGTCATGGGGGCTCTCCTTTACGACTAAGGTTGAGTGATGCAATGTCGAATGTCCAATAATTGATCTAGATCATGCCTTATTAAGCGACGTGTTTCATTGAAAAATACAAGTTATCTGATTTTGACAATGACAACGACGAGGCATCCCTATGAAAACGAAGGTCGCCATTATTGGGGCCGGGCCGTCAGGCCTACTGCTGGGGCAACTGCTCCAGCGTCAAGGTATCGATAACGTGATTGTCGAGCGTCGCAGCGGTGAGTATGTGTTGAGCCGTATCCGCGCAGGTGTGCTCGAGCAGGGCATGGTCGATCTCCTGCGTGAAGCAGGTGTGGACCGGCGCATGGATGAAGAGGGCCTGCCCCACGACGGTTTCGAGCTCGTGTTCGATAACCGCCGCGTGCGCATTGCGCTGGACGAGCTGACCGGCGGCAGCAAGGTCATGGTCTATGGCCAAACCGAGGTCACGCGGGATCTGATGGAGGCCCGCGCCGCCGCTGGTGCGACTACGCTCTATGAGGCAGAAAACGTCCAGCCCCACGATCTGGAGAGCGATAGTCCGTACCTTACCTTCGAGCACCAAGGCAAAACCGTCAGGCTCGACTGCGACTACATCGCGGGCTGCGATGGCTACCACGGCGTCTCCCGCCAAGCGATTCCCCAGGGCCGCATCCAAGAGTTCGAAAAGGTGTATCCCTTCGGCTGGTTAGGGCTACTCTCGGATACGCCGCCGGTGTCCGATGAGCTGATCTACGCGCGCCATGCGCGTGGCTTTAGCCTATGCAGCATGCGCTCCGCCACTCGCAGCCGTTACTACCTGCAAGTACCGCTGGATGAAAAAGTAGAAGACTGGTCGGACGAGCGTTTTTGGGAGGAACTCAAGCGGCGCTTGCCGGACGATGTGGCGCAAAAGCTCGTGACAGGGCCCTCCATCGAGAAGAGTATCGCGCCGCTGCGTAGCTATGTGGTGGAACCGATGCAGTATGGGCGGCTATTCCTCGTGGGCGATGCCGCCCATATCGTGCCTCCCACGGGCGCCAAGGGACTCAATCTGGCCGCCAGCGATGTGAATACGCTCTATCGCTTACTGGTCAAGGTCTATCAGGAAGGCCGTACCGATCTGATAGAGCGCTATTCGCAAACCTGTTTGAAGCGTATCTGGAAAGCAGAGCGTTTTTCCTGGTGGATGACCTCCATGCTGCACAACTTCTCCGATGAGGAGGATTTCAATAGTCGCATGCAGCTGGCCGAACTGGACTACGTGACCAGCTCAGCGGCAGGGCTGACGACCATCGCAGAAAACTATGTGGGGCTGCCTTACGAATCGCTCGAATAAGCGACGCTGGCGCTCTTCCTCCTTGCCCAAACCCCACGGTTTGGGTTTTTTATCTGACCGCTGCCTCTTGTCGCTCTGTTGGCCTTGGCCCATTCTTCTTTCTGGGCAGTGTCGCCCTTGAGCGTTTCATTAGCTGGGTGAGGAGAGAGGGCGTATGGCTAAGTTTTTTCGGGAGTTCCGCGAGTTTGCCGTCAAGGGCAACGTCATCGACATGGCGGTGGGCATCATCATTGGCGGAGCGTTTACGCTGATCGTGCAAAGCCTTGTCAAAGACGTCATGAACCCCCTGATTGGTTTACTGGTGGGCGGTATCGATTTTTCGAACCTGTTTGTCGTGTTACGGGAGGGCGTGGCGGAGGCCCCTTATGCCACTTTGGCGGACGCCCAGGCGGCGGGAGCGGTGACGCTGAACGTGGGATTGTTCATTAACGCGGTGGTGAGCTTCTCCATCGTCGCGTTCGTGGTGTTCTTGCTGGTGCGCACCATCAACCGTTTGAAGCGTGAAGAGGCGGTGGCGCCCGCTGATCCGACTGAAAAACCGTGCCCCTACTGTTTGATGGTGGTACCGATCAAGGCCGTTCGCTGCGGGCATTGCACCTCTGAGCTACAGGTAGCGACGCCAGAGAAACCGATGGAATCCGTGTGATTCGCGGTCAGCTCTCCTGGCGAGTCGCCATCAAAAAGGGTGCCCAATGGGCACCCTTTTTGACGTTGAAGAGGGCCGTTAAGCCGTCTTTTTCGCCGCTTTCTTATCCGTTTGCTTACTATCACTGGCATCGCTCGGCTGTGGCAGCGACGGCAATGATTTCGCCAGCATATCGACGCTGTGGCGATAGTAGAGCTGGCTCTTGTTATGCTCGCCTAGGCTTGCGTAAAGGCGCGCAAGCTCGGCGCATACTTCGCCGTTGGGGCGCTGGCGCTGGCTGGCTTCGAAGTACTCCAGCGCTTTCTCCCACTGGCCCACACGCAGCGACAGGCGGCCACAGGCGAGCAGCAGTTCGGGGTCGTTGGGGCGCTCTTGCAGCCATTTCTCTGCCTTGGCGAGCTGACGTGCGGCGTCCACGTTGAGCAAACCGTAGCGTTTGACCAAGCGTGCATCCCAGTGATGATCCAGCGAGTGGTTCAGCAGGCGTTCGGCAATCGGCTCTTCGTTGGCGTGCAGCAGTGCTTCGGTGTAGAGCACGATCAGCTCGGTATTGCCGCGCAGGTAGTCAGGCATATCGGCCCACAGCCCGCGAACCCGTTCGATGTTGGTGGGGTTTTGCGCTTCGAAGATGATCAGCTCACGATACGCCTTGAACTCCAGCTGTTCACGCTCTTGTTGCGTAATCAGCTTTTGCGCCGCCAGGCGTGGAATCAAGCGGCGCAGGCCCTCCCAGTCGTTGACACTAAGGTGGACCTGTTTCAGCAGCTTCAGCACCTGGGGATGATTGGTGAGCTGCTTGTCCAAGCGGTTGAGGATGGCCAGCGCCTCTTCCGGCTGCTGACGGTCGATCATCAGCTGCGCCTGCATCAAGCCGATGGCGGTATCCGCGCCGTCGGTAGTCAACTGGGCCTGGTTCAGGTGCTCTTGGGACTTCTCATGATGGCCCTGGTAGTGCGCGGCCAACGCTGCCGAGAGGTAGTTAACGAGCGGCGTGCTAGAGTCGTCCGCGGCGCGAACCAAGGTTTTCTCCGCTTTCTTCCAGCGGCCCTCGGTAAGTGCCACCAAACCACGCACGGTACGTTTCATGGCGCGGCGGTTGCGAGCACGGCTATTCCAGGTACGGAAGCGGCCCACCGGACGAATGATGCCAGTGAGCAGGCGCAGCGCGAAGTGCAGGACGATAAAGGCACCCAGTAGCAGCACTAGCCCAAACCAGAACGAGGTTTGTACCGACGTGTCGCCCACTCGAATCAGCCAGTAACCGGGCACCGACATCATCAGATGCCCAAAGAGCGCGCCAACCGCAAGGCCCGCGACGATCAGCAGGATGAGTTTTCTCATGCATCACCTCCATCCTGACGACGCGACTCGAAACGGTTGTCGATGAAGCTGGCCAGCGCTTGCTGTGAGGCGCTGATATCCGGCAGCTCGGGCTTTACTTCGGCCTGCTTCAGCTCTTGAAGGCGGGCTATGACGCTCTGGGTCTCTTCACGTTCGGTGTCGTAGTAGCCGTTCAGCAGCTCCAGGGCTTTGTCGATGCTCGCTTCGTACAGCTCGGGCTCCTCTTTGAGCAGCGCCAGCTGAGACTGCTCGAGAATCAGGCGCAGGCTCTGGCGCAGGTAGGACTCCTGCTCCGGCGTGATCAGCGCTTCCAGGGCTTCATCATGCTGGCGAATGACCACGAGATCTTTTAGCTCTTCACCGAAGCGGGCGAGCTGGCGCTGGAAGGTGCCGGTAGGCGGCTGCTCAATGCTCGACGTCACGGCGCGCTCTTCGATCTCTTGAGATAGGCGCAGACCCGCTACGCGCTCTTGCTGGGCATTCAGAGCTAAGTAAATGCCTGTGCGGTCCACTTGAGGAACGGCGTCCAGCGCGGCGAGCTCGTTGGCAATTTCACGACGCACGGGCGTTAGCGCCGGGTTATCGGCATCGGCCAGACGGGCATCGGCGGTGCGCAGCAGAGCGGCGGCACCTTCCACATCACCCTCCAGCTGCAGGCGCTGATTCGCCAAACGCAGCAAGTAGGCCGCTTCGGCGTGAAGCCAATCGCGCTCGTCGGTGTCCTGCTCTTGTGAGAGCTGCGTCAGCACCTCGTCCAGCGTGCTGTTGACGTCGCTGCGATAGCTATCCAGCTCGCTGCGCAGTTCGCTCACGGTACTCTCCAGCGCTTGGCTTCGTTCGGCTTCGCCCTCTTCGATCCGTGACTCAAGCTCGCTGACCGCTTGCTGGGAAGCGCTGTTTTGCGCTTGCTGGGCCAATTCGTCCAGGCGCTGCTGCTGACTATCCAGGCGCTGCCAGCCTTGCCAAGTGATCAGGCCCAGGGCGAGTGCCAGGATAATCACCAACGCGATGGCAAGACCGCCGCCTTTGCTGCCGCCACTACCGGCTGTAGAGGCGGGCGGGATTGGCTTACCGGCACTGCCCGACGAAGCGGCTGGCTTGGTGTCGGCGGCGCTGTTCTTGGCGTCCTTAGTGTCCTTCGTTTCTTTCGTGTCCTTGGTGTTGCTAGCGGCGGACGTTTTGGCCGAGTCAGACGTCGGCCCGTTATGGCTCGCCGTGCCGGTTTGCGGTGCCGAAGAGGCACTGTTGCCACTCTTATGGCGGCGGCGCGAACGGCTATTTTTGGCCGCATAAGACGAGGAGGCGCTGCTAGCAGTCGACTCGCTTTTCGACGATGATGCCGCAGTATCGCTCGACGGCGTGTTCGCTTGGGATGTATCGGCAGACGTATTGTTGACGCCTTCCTGCTCGTTTGGTTGTTTGCTCATCTGTCGCTAGCCCTTATTAAGTTCCTTGATCGACATCGGCACCCTATGGGTTGCAGGACCGATCCAACGCGGCCACCAGCGCAGCCGGCGTTGCTCCCGACGCCACCTTGAGGTCACAAAAACCCAGTTTACCGGCCAGTGTAGCTAAACGGTGACTGGAAACGATTAGCGGTTGGTTCAACGCTGCTGGACCACACCATTTTGCCAGATATTCAAGCAGTTCGCCGCTGGTGACGATGAGCGCCCGGTAGTCACCACCGTGAAGGCGCTCGCGCAGGGCGGGGAGCGGCGGTTGATACACACGCCGATAGACTGCTAGACGCGTCACCTGGGCGCCGCGTGCTGTCAGCGTGTCGGCGATGAGCGTGCGACCGCCTTCACCGGCCACCAGCAGCACCCGCTGGTGCGCCAATTGGCGAAGCGACGCCAACGAGAGCAGCGCTTCACTGGTGTCTTCACCCCGATGGGGCGGGGGTATACGAACCTTAACCCCGAGCTGGTCGGACAGTATGCTGGCAGTGGCCCGCCCAACGCTATAGTAATCGATGCCAACGGGCAGCTGTGGCCAGTAGCGATCCAATGCCTCGCTCAAACAGTGTGCGGCAAAGGGGCTGACCACTACTATCTTATGGTACTGATCGATATCCAACCATATTTGGCGTTGGGCCGCCGCTTCGGGCAAAGCCTCCAAGCGCATGACGTCAAGGGACTCTACCCAGTCGTGGCGTTCGCGCAGGGCATCCGCCAGGGTTTGTCCACGCTCTCCTGGGCGGCAAATCAGAACCGGTTGGTTCATACGTGGCGACCGTAGACCTCTGCCAAGATATCGCCAGCGCCTTGATCTAGAAGCTCTTCGGCAATTCGGATGCCGAGCGCTTCCGGCTCGTGAATCGAGCCACGCCCCTCGGCTCGCAGCACTTCTGTGCCTTCTGGGTTGCCGACAAGCCCTCGAAGCCACAGCGTTTCGTTGCCTTTATCCAGAATGGCGTGTCCGGCTATCGGCACTTGGCAGCCGCCTTCCAGGCGCGTGTTCATGGCGCGCTCGGCGCGCACGCGGGTGGCGGTATCCTGATCGTCCAAGGGGGCCAGTAGCGCAATCAATTCGGGGTCGTGCAAGCGACATTCAATGCCTAGTGCGCCCTGGCCGCAGGCGGGCAGGCAGATTTCGGGGGGCAGTGCTTGGGCGATTCGCGCGTCGAGCCCCAGGCGCTGCAGGCCAGAGGTGGCCAGAATGATAGCGTCGAACTCGCCATCGTCGAGCTTACCAAGGCGAGTCTGGACGTTGCCGCGCAGGTTGAGGATTTGCAGGTCCGGACGGGCTTCACGCATTTGTAGGCCACGACGTAGGCTGGCGGTACCGATGCGCGCACCTTCGGGCAGCTCGTCGATGCTGTTATAGTGGTTAGACACGAACGCATCGGTGGGGTCTGCCCCCTCTAAAATCACCGATAGCCCCAAGCCTTCGGGGAAGTGCATGGGTACGTCTTTCATGGAGTGCACGGCAATATCGGCGCGACCATCCAGCATGGCGTCTTCGAGCTCCTTGACGAATAGCCCTTTGCCACCAATTTTGGAAAGGGGCGTATCGAGGATTTTGTCGCCTTTGGTGGAGAGGGGGACAAGCTCGACGTCCAGTCCGCTATGGGCCGCCATCAAGCGGTCGCGGACGTACTCGGCCTGCCACATGGCCAACTGACTTTTACGTGTGGCAATGCGCAATTTAGTGATGGATGACACCTGATTCTCCCTTTGCCGCTGACACGGCGCGTCGAACTGTGATAATTCTCATCATAAAGCACCCAGCCACACAGTAAAAATAACCGGCCATATTTAGGGCCAGCGCTGACCGCGTTTAACGCCTGCTAGGAAACGCCATGCCCTCTGTCGAACCGCAAGGCAAGCTAGACCAATTCTTCCTGTTATCGCAGGATTTGCTCTGCTGCATTGACTTTTCGGGCACGCTGCTGAGCGTCAATCCTACCTTCGAGTCGTTGCTCGGTTACCCGGCACATGCGCTATTGGGTAAGCCCTGTGGTGTCGTCGTCGAGCCACGCGATCATCCCGTGATCGAAGCGGCACTAGCGAGCTTGTGCCGTGGTGAGAAGGTAAATACCTTCGACGTATGCGCGCGGACGGTCGAGGGCCAGCGTATTTGGCTTGAGGTATCGGCCTCCAGCGGCGACCAAGTCATTTATGTCATCGCACGGGACGTTACGCGGCGAAAAGCGGTCGAAAAGCAGTTGAGGCGCAACCAGCGGTTGTTTCGCATTGCCGGTGAAACGGCCCATATCGGGGGCTGGTACATGGACCTGGCCGTAGGGCTACCCATATGGTCCGAAGAAGTGTGCCGTCTGCACGACATGCCGGTGGGGCACCAACCCACCCTCGACGAAGCGCTCGGCTTCTACACGCCTCGTGTGCAGCCGCGTATTCGTTCCGTCTTTACTGCTTGCTGCGAGCAGGGCGTGAGCTTTGACGAAGAGCTCGAAATCGTAACCCGAGACGGGCGGCGACGTTGGGTGCGCGTGATTGGCCGCGCGGTGCGTGACGAGCTGGGCCAGATCATTCAGGTGCAGGGCTCGACTCAAGACATCACCGAACGTAAAGACACCGAGCGGCAGCTCACCTTGCTGGAGCGCAGCGTCGAGTCCAGCACCAACGGCGTGGTGATCGTGGATGCCCAGCGCCCCGATTTGCCCATGGTCTACGTCAATGCCGCTTTCGAGCGCATTACCGGCTACTCGCGTGACGATGTGCTGGGCCGCAACTGCCGCTTCTTACAGGGCGTCGACACCGATCCCGCCACCCTGGCGCAGCTTCGCAAAGGCATCGAAGCGCAGCGCGATGTGCATGTGGTGATTCGCAACTACCGTCGCAGTGGCGAACCGTTCTGGAACGATCTTTATATTTCGCCAGTGCGCGACGAAGAGGGCGTGGTGACGCACTTCATTGGCGCGCAAAACGACATCACCGCCCAGCGTGAGTACCAGGCTCAACTCAGCCATAACGCCAATCACGACGCGCTGACGGGGCTGCCCAATCGGCTCATGCTCGATCAGCGCTTGGCCCAAGGGTGCCTGCTCGCCAGACGCTATCATCGCTATTTGGCCGTACTGTTCATCGATCTGGATGACTTCAAACCCATCAACGACACTCTTGGCCATGAGGTCGGTGACTTTATCCTGCGCGAAGTGGCCAAGCGCCTAGAAGAAGAGCTGCGGCCTTGGGACACCGTGGCGCGCTTTGGTGGCGACGAATTCATCGTCTTGCTCCCGGACTTGGCGCAAGAGGATGACGTGCTACAGGTCGTCGAGCGGCTGCTGACGCGGGTGTCTGCTCCCTACTGGTATCGCGGCAGCGAGCTGCGCATTACCGCCAGTATCGGTATCGCCACCGACGACGGCACGATTCGAGCGCCGCGCCAGCTGATCCAGCAGGCCGACCTGGCCATGTACAAGGCCAAGCGGCGAGGGCGTAACACCTTCCAGTGGTATACCGACGAGCTCAATCGCAAGGTCACCGAGCGGGTGAGCTTACGCCATGCGCTGCAGCAGGCCATCGAACAGCAGCAGTTCGAACTACACTATCAGCCGCAAATTCATCACAGCGGTCGAGTCGCCGGGGTCGAAGCGCTCATTCGTTGGCGCCACCCCGAGCGTGGCAACATCCCGCCGGGGCAGTTCATTTCGCTGGCCGAGGATACCGGTCAAATCATTCCAATCAGCGAGTGGGTGCTAGAGACGGCCTGTCGCGATGCGATGGTGCTCAATGCGCAGAGTGCGACGCCCATGACCATGGCGATCAACGTCTCGCCCATGCAGTTTCAGCGTCCCGGCTTTTTGGACTCGGTGAAGAACGTGTTGGCGCGCAGCGGTTTGCCACCGGCCTTGCTGGAGCTTGAACTGACCGAGGGCGTGCTCATGGATAGCGCCGAGCACACCATTCAAGCGCTCAAAGCACTGCGCCAGCTCGGTGTGCATATCGCCCTCGATGACTTCGGCACCGGCTTTTCCAGCCTGAGCTACCTGAAACGGTTGCCCATCAACAAATTGAAGGTCGACCGCTCGTTCGTACGCGACGTGGCGACCGACTCCCGTGATGCGGCCATCGTCGAGGGGGTCGTCACCATGGCCGACAAGTTGGGACTAGAAGTCCTCATCGAAGGTGTCGAAACGGCCGAGCAGTTTCATCATCTGCGCATGCTGCAGTGCGATCACTTCCAAGGCTACTACTTCGCTCGCCCAATGGCGTTGAGCGTGCTCAAGCACTTCTTGGACTCGCCATCCGCCGCCACGGCCAGCGCCGCTGATCCCATCTCCTGAGCGTGACGGCTGCAAAACGGCATGCCGTTCCAGGCGGTGACTCTGGTACACTTTCTTTTAACGACTCCATTAGATTTGTCAGCAGGATATCTCTCCGATGAGCCAAGCTACGAACCAGTCTTGGGGCGGTCGCTTCAGCGAGCCCACCGATGCCTTTGTTGCGCGTTTCACCGCGTCCGTGACGTTTGATCAGCGCCTAGCGCGCCAGGATATTCAGGGCTCGATCGCCCATGCCACCATGCTGGCGCGGGTAGGCGTGCTCACCGACGACGAGCGCGATGCGATCATCAACGGTTTGACCGAGATCCAGGGCGAGATCGAACGCGGCGAGTTCGACTGGTCGGTGCCGCTGGAAGACGTGCACATGAACATCGAAGCACGCCTGACCGACAAAATCGGCATTACCGGCAAGAAGCTGCACACCGGACGCTCGCGCAACGACCAGGTGGCCACCGACATTCGTCTGTTCATGCGCGATGAGATCGACGTGATCGAAGCGGAGCTGACACGCCTGCGCGACGGCATGATCGAACTGGCCGAGCGCGAAGCCGACACCATCATGCCAGGCTTCACCCACCTGCAAACCGCGCAGCCGGTCACCTTCGGCCATCATCTGCTGGCGTGGCAGGAAATGCTGGCCCGCGACCATGAGCGGCTTTTGGACTGTCGTAAGCGCGTAAACGTGATGCCGCTGGGCGCCGCGGCCCTGGCGGGCACGACTTACCCCATCGACCGCCACGTCACCGCGGACCTGCTCGGCTTCGACCGCCCGGCGGAAAACTCGCTGGATGCGGTGTCGGATCGCGATTTCGCCATCGAATTCACCAGTTTTGCCAGTATCTTGCTGATGCATCTCTCCCGCATGAGCGAAGAGCTGGTGCTGTGGACCAGCGCCCAGTTCGACTTCATCGACCTGCCCGACCGCTTCTGCACCGGTTCCTCCATCATGCCGCAGAAGAAGAATCCCGACGTGCCCGAGCTGGTGCGCGGTAAAACCGGGCGTGTCTATGGCCACCTGATGGCGCTGCTGACGCTAATGAAATCGCAGCCGTTGGCCTACAACAAGGACAACCAGGAAGACAAAGAGCCGCTGTTCGACGCCGTCGACACCGTGCGCGACTGTCTGAAAGCCTTTGCGGACATGGTGCCCGCCATCGAGCCCAAGAAAGAGAGCATGTACGAAGCGGCGCGTCGCGGCTTCTCCACCGCGACCGATCTGGCGGATTATCTGGTACGTAAAGGCGTCGCGTTCCGCGATGCTCACGAGATCGTGGGGCTGTCCGTCGCCTACGGTCTAAAAACCAAGAAAGACCTCTCAGAAATGAGCCTGGAAGAGCTTCAGCAGTTCTCCGATACCATCGAGCAGGACGTGTTCGAGGTGCTGACCCTGGAAGGTTCGGTGGCGGCCCGTAACCACATTGGTGGCACGGCCCCCGACCAAGTACGCGCGGCCGCAAGCCGTGCCCGTGAAGCGCTGGCGGCGCTCAAGGGGACGTCATGAAGCGCTATACGATCACACTCGGCGCGCTGCTGCTGGCCTCGCTGCTACTCGTCGGCTGTGGCCAGAAAGGGCCGCTCTATTTGCCTGACGACACATCCGATTCGGCCGCCGAGCAGGAGGGGTAATGGATCACTTTAAATACCGCGACGGCGTGCTCTACGCCGAAGACGTTCCGCTAACGCAACTGGCGGACAAGCTGGGCACGCCCTGCTACGTATACTCCAAAGCGACGTTGGAGCGCCACTTTCGCGCTTACACCGAAGCGCTGGGCGGCCATCCGCACCTGATCTGCTACGCGGTGAAAGCCAACTCCAACCTAGCCGTGCTGGGCCTGCTGGCCCGCCTAGGCGCCGGTTTCGATATCGTCTCCGTGGGCGAGCTGGAACGGGTGCTAAAAGCCGGTGGTGACCCCAGCAAAGTCGTGTTTTCCGGGGTCGCCAAGCAGCCCCAGGAAATGGCGCGGGCGCTGGAGGTCGGCATCAAGTGCTTCAACGTCGAGTCGCGCCCCGAGCTCGAGCGCTTGAACGCCGTGGCAGGGGAGCTGGGCCAAGTCGCCTCGGTATCCCTGCGCGTCAATCCCGACGTGGACGCGGGCACCCACCCGTACATCTCCACCGGTTTGAAGGACAACAAGTTCGGCATTCCCGTCGACGACGCGTTGGAGGTGTACCAGTTGGCCGCTAGCCTGCCCAACCTGCGGGTGACGGGACTGGATTGCCACATCGGTTCACAGCTCACCGAAACTGCGCCGTTCCTGGATGCCCTGGAGCGCCTGCTGGTGCTCATGGAGCGCCTGCGCGAGCACGGCATCGAGATCGACCACCTCGATTTAGGCGGTGGCCTGGGCGTGCCCTACCGCGACGAGAAGCCACCCCAGCCGTTCGACTACGCCAGCCAGCTGTTGGCGCGCCTCTCCCGCTGGGAAGGCGGTGAAACGTTGACGCTGCTGTTCGAGCCGGGCCGCTCCATCGCCGCCAACGCTGGGCTGATGCTCACCCGCGTCGAGTTTTTGAAACCTGGCGAGACCAAGAACTTTGCCATCGTCGATGCGGCCATGAACGACTTGATTCGCCCAGCGCTGTACCAGGCGTGGCAGGCGATCGTGCCGGTGGACACCCGCCAAGCACGGGACACCGCCACCTACGACGTGGTAGGGCCGGTGTGCGAAACGGGCGACTTCCTGGGCAAGGAGCGCGAGCTGGCGATTGCCGAGGGCGATCTGTTGGCGGTGCGCTCCGCCGGTGCTTACGGCTTCGTCATGGCATCCAATTACAATAGCCGTCCCCGTCCCCCCGAAGTGATGGTGGATGGTGATACCTTTCACGTGGTGCGCGCTCGGGAAGCGCTGGAAAGCCTGTGGGCCGGCGAGGCGCTGCTGCCCGAAGGAGCGCGCTGATGCTGCTGCACTTCACTAAAATGCACGGCTTGGGCAACGACTTCATGGTGGTGGATCTGGTCACCCAGCGGGCGCGCCTGCGCGACGAGCAGATTCGCCAGCTGGCGGACCGACGCTTCGGCATTGGCTTCGACCAGCTGCTGATCGTCGAGCCGCCCCGCGATCCGGACATGGATTTTCGCTACCGTATCTACAACGCCGACGGTAGCGAAGTGGAGAACTGTGGCAACGGCGCGCGCTGCTTTGCCCGCTTCGTGCGCGACCAGCGCTTGACCCATAAGCATGACATCCACGTGGAAACCGCCGGAGGCCCGCTGGTGCTCCACGTACAGCACGACGGCATGGTACGCGTGGACATGGGCAGGCCGCGCTTCAACCCAACCGCGCTGCCTTTCGAGACGCCGGGTGACCAGCCGCTGCACGAGCTGGAAGCCGACGGTGAGACGCTGCAGATTGGTGTGGTGTCCATGGGCAACCCCCATGCGGTTCTCCAGGTCGAGAACGTCGATAGCGCGCCGGTGGAGCGCCTGGGGCCACTGTTGGAGGCGCACCCGCGCTTTCCCAACCGGGTCAACGTGGGCTTCATGCAGGTGGTCTCGCCCAGCGAAATTCGCCTGCGGGTATTCGAACGAGGCAGCGGTGAAACCCTGGCCTGCGGCACCGGTGCCTGTGCGGCGGTGGCCAGCGGTATTCGTCAGGGTCTTTTGAAGAGTCCGGTGAAAGTGCATTTGCCCGGCGGGCAACTCAGCATCGAGTGGCCGGACCCTGAGGCGTCGCTGGTCATGGTGGGCCCCGCCACGCGGGTGTTTGACGGTCGGGTATCACTCAACTAATGCGAGGAGAACGGCGATGTCTCAAGCTCCTGAGCCGCGTAAAACGCTCGATCCGGATCAAGTAGCGTTTTGGCTGGCCCGACACCCCGATTTTTTCATTGGTCGTGAAGGGCTGCTGCAGCAACTCAAAGTGCCGCATCCGCATATCGAAGGCGCCGTATCGCTATTAGAGCGTCTGGTGATCGACCTTCGCCAGCGCGCCGAAACGGCGGAAGGGCGGCTTGAGCATTTGTTGGAAACCGCGCGGCACAACGAGTCGCAGTACCGCCGACTGCGGGAGACGCTGCTCAGCTTGGTCGAAGCGGAAGACCGCGATGCCCTCGCTCAAGCGCTGGCGACGCAGTTGAGCGAGCGTTTTCAAACCCCCGCGATGGCGTTGTGGTGCCCCGCCTCGTTGAGCGATGCGGAACCGGCGCCGCCTCAGCCACCGCGCCACGTGCTGGATCAGCACGCCAGCGCCCGCTTGGCAGCGCTGCTGGATGGTCGAACCAGCCGCTGCGCCAAGCTAAGCGTCAGCGACTGGAAGTGTCTGCTGCCCCATACCAAAGCGCCCCGCAAGGCGGGCTCCTGTGCCATCACGCGACTCTCGGCCGGAGAGCAGCTAGGCTATTTGCTGCTTGCAAGCCCCGACCCCGACAGCTATCGCGCCAGCATGGATACGCTATTTACCGAGTACCTGGGCGATATCGTCGCGCGCCTGCTGCTGCGATTAGGCCCCCACGGCGTGGAGCAGCATGGCTAGCCAAGCGACGCTGACAAACGCCGTTGAAGAGTACCTAGCGCAACTGGCGACTCACGCCAGTCCCGCAACGGTGGCAGCCTACCGCCAGGATCTGGCGGCGTTTTGTCAGTTTGCTGACCAGCGCGGCGTGACTCAGGCCAGCGCGCTGGACACGACGCTGGCAAGAGCTTTCCTCGGTACCGAGCGTAGCCGGGGGCTGGCGCCCCGAACGCTGGCCCGCCGTCGCGCGGCACTGTCGCGTTTCGCCGATGCCTTGGTAGAACGCCATGTGCTGGTGGATAACCCGATTCAACTGTTGCGCACCCCCAAGCAGCCCAGCCACCTGCCCAAACCGTTGGACGTAGACGCGCTGTCGCGCTTTCTGGACACTCCTCACGACGGCTCGCCGCTCTCGCTTCGTGACCAGGCCATGTTGGAGCTTTTCTACTCCAGCGGTCTGCGTTTAGCAGAGCTCGCGGCGCTGGACGTGAATCACTTGGCGGCCAACCATGTGCGGGTGAGGGGTAAAGGCAGTAAGCCTCGCCAAGTGCCGGTGGGACGGCGTGCCCAGCAGGCGCTCACCGCGTGGCTCGCCTGCCGGGCCAGTTGGGTAGACAGTGCTGAAACGGCACTGTTCGTCGGGCAGCGCGGGCAGCGGTTGGGCCATCGGGCGATTCAGAAACGCTTGGCGCAACTGTCAGTGATGCGCGGCCTCCCCGAACACCTTCACCCCCACCGCCTGCGCCACTCTTTTGCCAGCCATCTGTTGGAGTCCAGCCAGGACTTGCGCGCTGTGCAGGAGCTGTTGGGCCACGCCAATCTATCGACGACCCAAGTGTACACGCGGCTGGATTGGCAGCATCTTGCCGAGAGCTACGATGCCGCGCATCCCCGCGCCAAACGCCGCCCCAGTGGGAGTGAATCATGATCACGTTAGACGCCATCACCTTTGATTTGGACGACACCCTGTGGGACAACCAGGGCGTGATGTTGAAAACCGAGGAAGGGCACTACCGCTGGTTGCTGGAAGCGCTCACCGCGTGGCGGTCGGCGCGTCAGGAGGCACCGCTACCACTCACCTACGAGGAGGGGGTAGAAGACTATTTAAAGCGTCGCCAGCAGTGGGCCCACCAGGTGCCCGAACGACGTGGCGACTTCACGTGGTTGCGTCTGCGAGCGCTGGAGGCCCAGTTGGAGGAGAGCGGCTTGGCACGTAGCGCCGCGCTACTATGGGCCGCTGCCGCCATGAACGAGTTCCACCGTCTGCGTGTGCAGGTCACCCCGCACCCTGAAGCGGCCGGGCTGCTCTCGGCGCTCGCCGAGCGCTATCGGCTCGCGGCGATTACTAACGGTAACATTCACCTCAAACGTCAGCCGCTGGCGGCGCACTTTCCAGTGGCGATTGCAGCGGGTGAGCTGCTGGCACCGAAGCCGGATCCCAAGCCGTTTCTCACCGCGTTGGAGCGCCTGAATACCGTGCCGAGACGGGCCATGCACGTGGGTGACTCCTGGCAAGAAGACGTACTTCCCGCTCAGCAGCTCGGTATGCACGCCGCTTGGGTGGCCGAGCGCGGCGACCAAGCGCTGCCCGAGCGGGTACATCGTATTGCCCACGTCAAAGAGTTACCCGAGCTGATCGCATGGCTGGAGCGACAAGCCTAGGCCCGTTACTCGTTGGCGTCTTCAGGGGTGTAGAGCCACTGGTCGAGCTTTTGGGAGAGCATGTCGACGCCGTCACGCTTCAGCGACGAGAAGAGCTGGACCGATACCAAATCTTCCCACTCCCTCAAGCGAGAGCGCACCTTTTGGAGGGCGGCGCTGGCCGGGCCGCGTTTCAGTTTGTCGGCCTTGGTTAGCAGGATGTGCACCGGCATGCCGCGCTGGTCGGCATAATCGAGCATCATTTGGTCGAATTCGGTCAGCGGATGGCGAACGTCCATGAGCAGTACGAGGCCGCGCAGGCTAAAACGGCCGCGCAGATAGTCGGACAAGTGCTGCTGCCACTCGAGCTTGACCGCTTCCGGTACTTTGGCGTAGCCGTAGCCGGGCAAGTCCACCAAGCGACGCGACGTATCGTTCATCACGGTGAAGAAGTTGATGAGCTGGGTGCGGCCGGGTGTTCGCGAGGTGCGCGCTAGCGCGTTTTGCCGGGTAAGCGCATTGATAGCGCTGGATTTACCGGCATTGGAGCGCCCGGCAAAGGCCACTTCTGCCCCCGTATCGTCTGGGCATAGCGCCAGGGTCGGCGCGCTGATCATAAAGCGCGCAGTGGGGTAGTTTAGCCGAGGGACTGGGCTATCATGAGGGGTAGACATGGAGTTCATCCTGAAAAACAAACGTATGACACGGCCTGCCCGAGCACTCTCGAGTGAGCGAGGGCGGTACCGCGACGAATTACCCCAAAAGCAGACCTGGACTTGCATTCCCGCCGCTAGGGTGATTCGTTATAATGCAAGCGGTTTATAACTGCGACCTGGGGCGCTAGTGTACCATCGCGCTCTAGCCAGCAGCGACCAACGCGATATGTTGTTCGTTTTGGCGGAGCTGACCCTGGTAATGTGCTGAACCTGGGCAGCGCCCAGGGTGCGTACCAGTCAATAATCAAACGGCATAGTGGAATAGCAATGAGAAAGTTACTGGCAAGCCTGGCAATTACCATGGGTGCCGTTGGCACCACCCACGCCCAAACGGACCTTCAAGCCGACGCTGATGCAGCGGCGGGTCGCGAACTTGCGCAAACCTGTGCCGCCTGTCATGGCCAGCAGGGCATTAGCGCAGTGGGTACCTTCCCCAACCTGGCAGGACAGCAGATGTCCTATCTGGCCAAACAGATCATGGACATTCGTGACGGCAACCGTGTCGTTGCTCAGATGGCCGGTTTGGTCGATGACTACTCAGACCAAGATGCTTGGGACGTCGCTGCCCACTTTGCAGGCCAAGAGGCTAACCTCGGTCAAACCAGCGATGAAGACGCTGAGTTGCTGGCCCGCGGTGAAGAGCTGTACCGCGCAGGCGATATGTCCAAAGGCATTCCCGCCTGTAGCGCCTGTCATACGCCCACGGGTGTCGGCATCGGCAGTGCGGTCTATCCGGCGCTGTCAGGCCAGCATGCGGAGTACACCGTCTCCACGCTGCAAGACTTTGCCTCCGGTGAGCGCGCCAATAGCCCGAACAACATCATGGGCGATATCGCTTCCAAGATGAGCGACCAAGACATGGAAGCCGTCGCCAACTACGTGCTGGGCTTGAACTAATTTCCCCTCCGCCGGTTTCCCTGTCCTGTGAAATATCCGCCGGATGGGGAACCTGCCTGACCCGCCAGGGGTCATAGCCACACTTTTTGTTGGCCTGCTTTTTTGGAGAGTTCTCGCTATGTTGAAAACGTTAATGGTCGCACTGGCCGGTCTGGGCTTGTCTGCAGCGGTAAGCGCTCAAGAACTGGTCGAAGGCCAACACTACACGCTGCTGGAGTCGCCGGTGGCGACCCAGGTAGACGATGATCAGATCGAAGTGACCGAAGCGTTCTGGTTTGGCTGCCCGCACTGCTACCGGCTGCAAACGTCCGTGAATGAGTGGTACGAAACGCTGGACGATGACGTAAGCATCGTGAAAATGCCTGCTACCATGGGCGGTGACTGGAATACCCATGCGACGGCTTTCTATGCTGCCCAGTCGTTAGGAATCGAAGAAGACCTGCACCAGGACTTCTTCGACGCCATTCACCAAGACGGTCGTTCGTTGACCGAAGCAGACGACATCGCCGACTTCTTCTCTGATTACGGCGTGAGCGAAGAAGAAGCCCAAAAAGCGTTGACCGCGTTCAGCGTGCGTAGCGAGGTCAACAAGGCCAACAGTCGTATGCGTGACATGCGTCTCATGGGTGTGCCAGCACTGATCGTGGATGGCCGCTACGTGGTATCGCCCCAGTCGGCTGGCAGCTTGGAAAACATGCCACAAATCGCCGATGCGCTGATCGACAAAGTTCGCAGCGAGCGTGCGCAATAACGGTGCTTGAGCACGGTCACACGGGCGGGCCAACTCGCTCGCCCGGAGCGCTTCCCTCCTCCGCGCTGTTGGAACGCGGCCATCTTCGGCTGCTGACCTTCAACTTACAGGTAGGTATTCAAACCTCTGCCTACCACCACTACCTCACGCGGAGTTGGCAGCATGTGCTGCCCAACCCCCAGCGTATCAAGCGGTTGGCGCTAGTGGGCAGCGTGTTGGAGCAGTTCGACGTGGTAGGGCTTCAGGAAGTCGATGGCGGCAGCTTTCGCTCCAGCCGGGTCAATCAGGTGGAGTACTTGGCAGCCCAGGCGAAGTTTCCGCACTACTTTCAACAACTCAACCGCAATTTGGGGCAGTTTGCCCAGCACAGCAACGGCCTGCTTTCTCGTTTGACCCCTAGCCACATCGAAGAGCATCGGCTGCCCGGCATGTTGCCCGGCCGCGGCGCGATTCACGTGCGTTACGGCGAAGGCCCAGATGCGCTGCATATCTTCGTCGCCCATTTGGCGCTTAGCCACCGAGGCCGAGTGCGCCAACTCGACTACCTTAGCGATATCATCGAACCGCTGCGACACGTGGTGGTCATGGGTGACTTGAACTGCACGCCCGATCAGCTTCATGCCCACGAGCGGTTTAGCACCTCACTACCGCTGCACCCTGTCAAACCGCTACTCAGCTACCCTTCCTGGCAACCGCGCCGCGCGTTGGATCATATTTTGCTGTCGCAAACGCTGGAAGCCGCCGAGGTGCGCGTACTGGATCATCTCTTTTCCGACCATCTGCCGATCGCGGTGGATCTGCCGCTGCCAGCGGCGTGTCTCTCGTCTATCAGCGCGAACGTTGAACAATAAGCCGTAAGAGCGTCTTTGGGGCGCTGCATTGTCTGCGTATATGCGCTATTGTCTGGGGCGCTGACTCCCCTTAGCCGTTTTACGCGAGACACTTCCATGTCGGACACAACACAACTACCTGCGTTTATCGGTGCGCTGGACCGCGCTTCGGAGTGGTTCGGGCGTACCCTTGCGTGGCTGATCATCATCATGATGTTGATTCAGTTCGCGATTGTTCTGCTTCGCTATATGTTCAGTATCAATAGTATCTTCATGCAAGAGCTGGTGATGTACATGCATGCTAGCGTCTTCATGCTCGCTGCTGCCTATACCTTTCGCCACGATGGCCATGTCCGCGTCGATATTTTCTATCGTGGGATGACCCCTCGCCGACAGGCGCTGGTGAATATAGTGGGTATTCTGTTGCTGATGATTCCGGTGATGCTGTTCGTCATCGCGTCCAGCTATGGTTATGTGGCGAACTCTTGGCGCATCATGGAAACCTCCTCGGATTACGGTGGCATACCCGCCGTATTTGCACTGAAGACGCTGATTCCGGTGTTTGCGTTCTTGATGATCCTTCAAGGGCTGATCGAAGTCGTGCGCAATGGCTATGTCTTCACCGGTCGAATGACGCCGCCAACTGCCGATGACAATCACCTCGAGGAGCGTGTTTGATGCTCGAATTTATGCCGCTTATTCTGTTTGCCGCCATCTGCGTCGTATTGATGTTCGGCTTTCCCGTGGCTCTGTCGCTGGCGGGCACTGCGCTGCTGTTTGCAGGCATGGGTCTGGGGCTGGAAGCCATTGGCATCGACGCCAACTTCGATAGCGGCTATCTAGCCGCGCTACCCAATCGTCTTTACGGCATCATGACCAATCAGACGCTCTTGGCGGTACCGCTATTCGTCTTGATGGGCGTGCTGCTGGAGAAGTCCAAAGTCGCCGAAACGCTGCTGGATGCCATGGCGCTGCTCTTCGGCTCCATGCGTGGCGGCCTGGGGATTTCGGTCACGCTGGTGGGCATGCTAATGGCCGCTTCTACCGGCATCGTAGGGGCAACCGTGGTCACCATGGGGTTGATGTCGCTGCCCACCATGCTCAAGCGTGGCTACAGTACGTCGCTGGCCACGGGCACCATTTGCGCTACCGGCACGCTGGGGCAGATCATTCCGCCCTCCATTGCCCTGGTACTGCTAGGCGATGTCTTGTCGTCTGCGTATCAGCAGGCCCAGCTCGACATGGGCATCTTCAGCCCGAAAACGGTGTCCGTGGGCGACCTGTTCATGGGGGCGCTCGTGCCAGGGTTGATTCTCGTCGTCATGTACATGATCTACGTGGGCTTGGTGGCGTTTTTCCGTCCCAGCATGGCGCCAGCGGCAGACCGCGAAGAGCTGATGGCCGAGCTTGGCCACACCTCGGGCTTGGGCATCCTGCTACTCAAAGGCCTGGTGCCGCCAGTGGTGCTGATCGTCGCCGTACTGGGTTCTATCCTGAGTGGTTTTGCAACGCCCACTGAGGCATCGGCGGTGGGTGCCTTTGGTGCCTTAGTGCTGGCATTGGCTTATCGTCAACTGGATTGGGCAACCCTCAAAGACGTGCTGCGTTCGACCACCCATGTCACCACGATGGTGTTCCTGATTCTGATCGGCGCGGCACTGTTTTCGCTGGTTTTCCGCGCCTATGGCGGTGAGCACATGGTCACCGAGCTGTTCGAGAGCATGCCAGGGGGCGTGATTGGAGCCACGATCATCGTCATGCTGGTGATCTTCCTGCTTGGCTTCATTCTCGACTTCATCGAAATCACCTTCGTGGTGGTGCCAATCGTCGGTCCGATCCTGCTGGCGATGGGACTCGACCCGATTTGGTTGGGCATCATGATCGCCATCAACCTGCAGACCTCCTTCCTGACGCCTCCGTTCGGTTTCGCGCTGTTTTATCTGCGCGGCGTGGCGCCACCGTCGGTGCCCACCTCGGCCATCTACCGTGGCGTGGTGCCGTTCATCCTGATGCAGTTAGGAATGCTGCTGTTGCTGACGTTCTTCCCGCAGTTGGCGACCTGGCTGCCGACACAGTTCTAAGACGCACTTAGTTGAAAAATAACGCTGCTATCAACGCAAGAGAGTGGCAACCTTCACTAAAAGCAGCCAAGCTGCAGACACACAATGGCTTGTAACAACCCGCTTGGTGGCACACGCCAAGCGGGGTATTCCCTACCCATAACAGCAATAAAACAAGCAAGAGGGTTAACGCATGAAAGCCAAAGCACTGCCTGTCGCCATTGCCATGACGACCGCTCTTTCTGCCAGTCTGCTGGTCGTATCCAGCTTCGATAACCAGGCCCAGGCACAAGAGAATTTTCGCTGGAAAATGGTCACTTCCTGGCCGAAAAACTTCCCCGGTGTGGGCCAAGGCCCTGAGCGGCTCTCCCAGCTCGTCGAGGAGATGTCCGATGGCCGGTTGACCATCGAAGTCTTCGGAGCAGGTCAGCTCGTGCCAGGCTTCGAGGTGTTCGATGCGGTGGCAGACGGCACCGCCGAGCTGGGCCACTCCGCCTCCTATTACTGGAAAGGCAAAGCGCCAGCGGCCCAGTTCTTTGCTGCCGTACCGTTTGGCATGAACGCTCAGGAAATGAATGCTTGGCTCAGCTACGGCGGTGGTATGGAGCTGTGGAACGAGCTTTATGATGATTTCGGCGTCGATGTGTTGGTCGCAGGGGCCTCCGGTGTTCAGATGGGCGGCTGGTACAACAAAGAGATCAACTCGGTAGACGACCTGGAAGGCTTGAAAATGCGCATGCCGGGTCTGGGGGGCGAAGTGATGAGCCGCATGGGCGTGGCCATCGTTAACATGCCCGGCGGTGAAATCTTCACGTCGCTACAGTCCGGTGCCATCGACGCCACCGAGTGGATCGGCCCCTACAACGATCTCGCCTTTGGTTTGCACCAAGCCGCTGATTACTACTATTACCCAGGCTGGCATGAGCCGACGGTGATGTTCGAAGCCATCGTGAATGAAGAGGCATGGGCGGAACTGCCCGCCGACCTTCAGGCGATTCTGCGCACTGCCATCAGCGACATCAACCAAAGCGTTCTGGATGAGTACACCGCCCGAAACAACGACGCCTTGGAAACCCTGGTCAACGAGCACGATGTCGAACTGCGCCGCATCCCTGACGACGTGCTGGCCCAGGCTCGCGAACACTCAGCCGACGTAGTGGGTGAGCTGGCTGCATCCAGCGAGCTGGCGACCCGCATCTATGACTCTTATCGCGAGTTCCAGGACAAGGTCGAGGATTACCACGCGATTTCCGAGCAGGCGTATTACAACGCCCGCAACCCGGACGGCGATACCACCCAGTAACGCCATGCCTCCACAAGGCCGCCCTCGGGCGGCCTTTTCGTGAGATTAAGGCAGCGTAAGTGCGGCGGCTTGAGTATCCTATGCAGATACTGTTCTGCTTGGTAAGGAGCCCCATGTCCACGCCCGCTATGCTCACGCCTTCACGACCTGCCGACGCTCGCTTGCGTAATGTATTGACCATCGCTGGCTCCGACCCCTCTGGAGGTGCCGGTCTGCAGGGCGATCTCAAGACATTTTCCTCCCTTGGCGTTTATGGCACGAACGTGATCACGGCGGTGATTGCCCAGAACACCTGTGGCGTCGCCTCGGTGTACCCTGTATCGCCCCAAGCGATCCGTGAGCAGCTCGAGCATCTGTTGAACGATGTGACTATCGATGCAGTGAAAATCGGCATGGTGGCAAGTCGTGACGTGGCGGAAGTCATTGCAGACGTACTACGCCAACGGCGTCCGCGCTGGATCGTGCTCGACCCGGTGATGGTAGCGAAGAGCGGCGATATCCTGGTCGATAACGCGGGCATTCGTGCCGTGCGGGAAGTGCTGGTGCCGCTCGCTGACGTGATTACCCCCAACCTACCGGAAGCGGCCGTGCTGCTGGACGCACCTGCGCCCACCAGTTTGGACGAAATGGAAGCGCTGCTGCCTAAGCTGGTGGCCCTTGGCGCGCCCTTTGTGGTGCTAAAGGGCGGCCATTTGCGTGGCGATACCTGCCCCGACTTGCTGGCCACTCCCAGCGGACAGCAGTGGCTACCGGCTTCCCGCATTGCTACTGAGAATCTTCATGGCACGGGCTGCGCGCTCTCTTCTGCCATTGCTGCCTGCCTGGCAAAGCTGCCTGACGCGGCTGAAGAGGATGCGCCAGAGCAGGCCATTACCGAGGCAAAGCAGTGGCTGCATAGCGCACTGGCGGCCAGCCACCGTTTAACCGTTGGCAAAGGGCGTGGTCCGGTACACCACTTCCATGCGTGGTGGTAGGCCGTTAGGCGAGCGCCACGCAGAATAAACGTCGGATCGAGGGGAAAAGGCGGCGCAGAGTCTCCTTGCGAGATAGGGCAGCGGGCACCATGCTGAAGGGTGCCCGTTTGTTTGCCTATCAGGCTGAGCCATTCGGCCAAGGAGCTAGCCATGTCTCGCACGCTGCTATTTGCCACTGACCTGTCACAGGAAAATCGCGCGGCCTTTGCCCGTGCGCTGCGACTTGCCCATCAGCAGGGCGCGCAGTTGGACGTGCTCCACGTGCTCGACCCCTACCTTCCCCATCGGATGCTTCACGACCTGGAGCGCGCGGTCAGCGATGACATTAGCGCGACGCTCACCGATCTTCGTGAGGATTACGCGCTCGAACTCCCTTCGCTGATGATTCAAACGGTGGTGGGCGATGCCCATGTGGAGATCGTTCGCGAAGCCCATGAGCGTCATGCATCGCTAATCGTGCTTGGCATGCACCGTAAGCGGGGTGAGAAAGATTTACTCTTTGGCACGACCTTGATGCGTATTCTGCGCAGTACCCCTTGCCCCGTGGTGGTAGCGTCATACCGACCGACGCAGCCGTGGCAGCATATCGTGGTGCCGATCGACTTCTCTCTCACCGCTCGACAAACGCTAAAAGAGGCACTGATCCGCTTTCCCGACGCTCAGCTCACGCTGCTGCACGCGTGGAACCTGCCCGGTGAGCGAGAGCTGGGTAACCAGGCATTTTATGCCCATTGGCGTGATCATGAGGTCGCCCGCCTACGAGAAGCGCTGGACAACGAGGTCGAAAGCCTCATGCGCGAACTAGACGGCATACCCGATATCGAGCTGGTACTGGAACCGGGCCAGCCCTGCGACGTGCTGCACGACTATATCAAGCGCCACTCGCCAGACTTGGTCATGTTGGGTAGCCGCTGCCGACCGCATCAACCCAACCCGCTCACCGACATGTTGCTGAGCGAACCCCACTGCGACGTGATGGTGTGTCGACCTTGGTAGCCGGTAGTGCCGTTTCGAGCATGGCTGTACGGAACCTTTATTGTCCTGGTGGGTATGTATAGCTATACGTGAAGCCAGCCAAGCCAATACGGGAGGAGGACACCGTGCAACCACGCCTTGTGACAGCCCTACTGTCGACCTGTTTGCTCATAGGAACCACCGTGGCGGTCAATAGCGCCCAAGCCGAAAGCGTGACCGAGCGGGGCGAACGCTTCGACCGTGTGGTGGAAGAGAATGGCCAGCGCTATGTGCTGCTGGGAAGCGGCGTATTTCGTTACATGATATGGACCGCTTATGCGGGGGCGTATTATCAGTTGGAAGGGGAGCGCGAGCCTCAGCCGTTAAGCGATGTACCCCGCCGTTTGGAACTTGCCTACTTTCATGAGATTGCTGCCGACGACTTTGCCGAGGCGACAGAGAAAACGCTCGACGATTCGTTGACGCTTTACGAGTTCAATCAGGTGAAAGAGAACATGGCGCAGTTGAATCAACGGTACCGGGATGTGGTACCCGGTGATCGGTACCTGTTGAGCTGGGACGGTGAGCAGTTACGCCTTGCCCTCAACGGTGAGACGCTCTACGAGGATAGCAGCGCCGAGTTTGCCAGCGCGATGTTCGGCATTTGGCTGGGCGAGCGCCCGCTGGGTGAAGAGTTTCGCGACGCGCTACTGGGCGTGGACGGATAGCGGCTGACCACGCACCATCTCGCTTGGGCCAGCCCTCGCCTCAGTTTACACTCGCCCTCTTCGACAGCGCCAATGAACGGACAAAGGGGTAAGCGTGAAAGCACTGATTCAGCGGGTCAAACACGCCAGCGTCACGGTGGATGGCAGCACCATCGGTGCGATCGACCACGGGTTGCTGGCACTGATAGGTGTCGAGAAAGGCGACAGCGAGGCGGAGGCCGATAAACTGCTGCACAAGCTGCTGCATTACCGCGTGTTCAGCGACGACGCGGGCAAGATGAATCACAACTTGCAGCAGGCCCAAGGAGGCTTGCTGCTGGTGTCGCAGTTCACGCTTGCGGCCGACACGCACAAGGGGCTGCGCCCCAGTTTTTCCAGCGCCGCGCCGCCCGAGGAGGGGCAGCGGCTGTTTCATTACCTCGTCGATCGAGCGCGCGCTGCTTGGCCCCAGGTGGCGACTGGCCAGTTTGGCGCGGACATGCAGGTTGCGCTGACGAACGATGGCCCGGTCACGTTTCTGCTGGAGAGCTAGCGCTCTAGGCACTCTCACTGGCGAGCAATTCGGCTTCCATGGCTTCCAGTGCCTCTTCGGCGGCGAGCCACGCCTGCTCGGCGTCGTCTAGCTGCGCTTTGATCGTTGCCTGCTTGGCCAGCGCATCGGTCAGCTCCGCTTTGCGGGCGCCGTCAGTGTAGAGCTCAGGGTCGGCGAGTATGGCCTCGACCTCCTCTAGCGAGTGCTGCGCTCTTTCCATGGCCTTTTCCGCCTTGTCGCGCTCTTTTTTCAGAGGGCGCAGCTTTTCGCGCAGCTCGGCCGCTGCTTTGCGGGCGGCTTTACGGTCGCCGCTGGGCTGTTGGCTCTGGCGTTCGCTCTTTTCACTACGGGCGTCGCGGCGGTTCTCTTCCAACCGCGCCTTGAGCCAAGCCCGGTAATCCTCCAAGTCACCGTCGAAGGGCTCGACCCGGTGGTCGGCGACCCGCCAAAACTCATCGACCGTGGCGCGCAGTAGGTGACGGTCGTGGGAGACCAAAATGACCGTGCCCTCGAAGCCTGCCAGCGCTTCCGTGAGCGCCTCGCGCATTTCCAAATCCAGGTGGTTGGTCGGCTCGTCCAGCAGCAGCAGATTGGGTTTTTGCCAAGCGACCAGCGCCAGTGCCAGCCGCGCTTTCTCACCGCCCGAGAAGGTGGCGACTTCCCCGAAGGCGTCGTCGCCCTTGAAACCAAAGCCGCCTAGAAAATTGCGAATCTCTTGATCGCTGGCGGTGGGCGAGAGCCGCTGCACGTGGACGAACGGCGTCGTGGTCACGTCCAGCCCCTCCAGCTGATGCTGAGCAAAGTAGCCAATCGCTAGGTGCTCGCCGGGCACGCGCTTGCCGTCGAGCAGCGCCAGTTCGCCGGTGAGCGACTTGATCAGGGTGGATTTACCCGCGCCGTTGGGTCCCAGCAGGCCGATCCGGCTGCCGGGAAGCAGCGTAATGTTCACCTTGTCGAGCTGTGCGACGTCGCCCGCCTGGCTGCGGTAGCCTAGCGTGGCTTGATCCAGCACCAGCAGCGGGTGAGAGGTCTTATCTGCCGCGGGCAGGGTGAAGTGAAAGGGAGAGTCCACGTGGGCCATGGCGATATCTTCCATGCGCTCCAGCATCTTGACGCGGCTCTGCGCCTGACGCGCCTTAGTGGCCTTGGCCTTGAAGCGAGCGATAAAACGCTCGATCTCTTCGCGGCGCGCCTGCTGTTTGGCCGCTTCGGCCTGCTGCAGGGCGAGCTTCTCCGCCCGTGTGCGCTCGAATCGAGAGTAGTTGCCCCGATAGAGTTCCAGCGTTTGATGATGCATGTGGACGATGTGGTCGCACACGGCATCCAGAAAGTCCCGGTCGTGAGAGATCAGCAGCAGCGTGCCGGGGTAGCGGGTGAGCCACTGCTCTAGCCACAGCAGGGCGTCCAGATCCAGGTGATTGGTCGGCTCATCGAGCAGCAGCAAGTCGGAAGGCATGAACAGCGTACGGGCAAGATTGACCCGCATTCGCCAGCCGCCGGAAAAATCTGAAAGCGGGCGCATCAGGTCCGACTGGACGAAGCCCAGCCCCACCAGTAGCTGGGCCGCGCGGGATTCGGCGGTGTAGCCATCCAGCGTTTCGATCAGCCCGTGTAGCTCCGCTTCGCGATGGGCGTCGCCCGCTTCCCGAGCGGCGAGCAAATCGGCTTGCGCCTTGCGCAATGCGTGATCGCCATCCAGCACGTATTCCACGATGGGGCGGTCCAGCGCCTCCACTTCCTGGGCCATGTGGGCGATCCGCTGGCCACCGCTCATTTCGACGTCACCCTGATCAGGGCCCAGTTCACCTAACAGGAGTTTAAACAGACTCGACTTACCGGCACCGTTGGCTCCAATGATGCCGGCCTTGACCCCGTTATGGAGTGTTAGATCGGCGTTTTCTAGGAGCGTTTGCGTACCCCGTTGCAGGGCGACTTGGCGCAGTGCGATCATGTTTTCTCCCGAAAAAAGTGGGTAAATCAATGCGCGATTCTAACCGATTGCAGCGCTTGCAGCAGAGGCCGCTGTGGGATTTTGCTTTGGCGCTCTATGCCAGGCCCGGCGTCGAGCAGGCCTGCCTCACGTTGCAGGATGAGGCTGGTGTGGATGTGTGTGAGCTGCTGTTCCATTGCTGGCTCTATCAGCAGGGTCTGGCGGCCTCGCCAGGCCCGCTCGCTACCATACGCGCCGAGCGCATGGCTTGGCAGCAGCAGGTGACGGCGACGCTACGAACGCTTCGCCGCCGATTGAAACCCGAAGCCGCCCACAACGAGGCCGTCAAAGCGTTGCGTGCCACGCTGCAGAGTGCCGAGCTGCAGGCAGAGCGTGAAAACCTTCAACGTTGGCAGCAGTGGGCGCTCGGCTCATCAGACGCGGACGCGCGCTTAACAAAAAGCGACATAAGCCAGCATAATGTTGCACAGTGGCTGCAAGATACGCTGTTTTCGACACCGCTTGACAACGATTTGTGTCGCGCGCCACGCGGGCGCGAGAGGACGAGAGCGGCCCTTTTTGCCTTGGCAAGCCAGCTTGACCGCTGTGAATCACCACGCTAGCCTGAAATTAAGCTGTTTTTGAATAACCCGTGTTAGCTTCGCTGGCGATCGTCCGCTAACCCACAGCAATGAACGACGTTACTGCGTGTTAGCGGCTGAACAAACGCTGAATAAAAGTGGAGCGACTCGGGATATACAAACACTAAGATCCTTGCGCTCTCGTACGGCGCGCTTACCACTGCTAGGGGAACTCTGCATGAAGGCAAGCACATTAGTTTCGACTCGTTCCGTCACCACCAAGTTGCTCACCACGGCAAGCGTGGGTGCACTGCTGCTGGGTTTGAGCGCGACCGCTCAGGCAGATAACTGGCGTTACGCACACGAAGAGTACGAAGGCGACGTGCAGGATGTCTTCGCTTACGCATTCAAGGAGTACATCGAAGATAACTCCGACCATACCGTACAGGTTTACCGCTTTGGTGAACTGGGCGAGTCCGACGACATCATGGAGCAGACGCAAAACGGCATCCTCCAGTTCGTCAATCAGTCACCTGGCTTTACCGGTGCGCTGATCCCAGAAGCGCAAATCTTCTTCATTCCGTATCTGCTGCCGACCGACGAAGAGACCGTTCTAACGTTCTTCGACGAGAGTAAAGCCATCAATGAAATGTTCCCGGAGCTTTACGCCGAGCAGGGTCTCGAGCTTCTAAAAATGTACCCCGAGGGTGAAATGGTGGTCACCACCGACGAGCCGATTAGCTCGCCGGAAGACATGAATAACAAGAAAATCCGCACCATGACCAACCCGCTGCTGTCGGAAACCTACGACGCCTTTGGCGCGACGCCGACACCGCTGCCGTGGGGCGAAGTCTACGGTGGCCTGCAGACCGGCATCATCGATGGTCAGGAAAACCCGATCTTCTGGATCGAATCTGGCGGTCTGTACGAAGTGTCTCCGCACCTGACTTTCACTGGCCACGGTTGGTTCACCACCGCGATGATGGCCAACCAGGACTTCTACGAAGGCCTGTCCGATGAAGACAAAGAGCTGGTCCAGAACGCCTCGGACGCGGCCTACGACCACACTATCGAGCACATCAAAGGGCTAGCCGATGAAGCGCTGGCCAAAATCCAGGAAGCGTCTGACGAAGTCACCGTGACACGCTTGAACGAAGAACAGATCCAAGCGTTCCGCGAGCGCGCACCGCAGGTCGAGGAAGCCTTCCTCGAAATGACGGGCGAGCGCGGTGCCGAGCTGCTGGAGCAGTTCAAAGCGGACCTCGAAGCCGTCGAAAGCGAGTCCTAATCGGTTAGCGCGCTTGCGTTAATCACATGACGTCGCCAAGGGGCAGCCAGCGCTGCCCCTTTTTTGTTGTCCACCCCTCTAGCGAAAAAACACATGCTCGCGGGGGCGAACACAGAAAAATCTACGTCCATCCAGCGTTGAAGCGAAAAGAGTCATTACCCATTACGCTACAAAATGAGCAAGGCCGAACCTGCTCCGTTCGGTGTCAGTGATGGGAAGGTCGCGTCGCCATCGAGCAAGCGACCACGCTGCGTTCAAAGGAGAACGGCCATGTCCGAAGAAGAGTCCGAAAAGAACTACCGCTCGGGTTTGCCCGGCGTACTAGGAGTGATCGACACTGCAATTAGCAAAATCGAGTCAGTCATACTGGCGATGGGGGTTTTGCTAATGGCGCTGAATACGGTCACCAACGTCGTTGCCCGCTTCGTGTTCGGCAATAGCATCATGTTCTCAGGCGAGCTGAACCGTATCCTGATCATCATGATCACCTTTGCGGGTATTGGCTACGCTGCCCGCCACGGTCGCCATATTCGCATGTCGGCGATTTACGATGCGCTGCCGGTGGGCGGTCGCAAAGTGCTAATGATCGGCATCGCGTTTTTCACCTCGCTGGTGATGTTCTTCCTGCTTTACTACTCCGTCGTGTACATCCTCGACCTGTATAGCAAAGGGCGCGTACTGCCGTCGCTGGGCTTACCGGTATGGATCATCTACGTCTGGGTGCCCATGGGCTTTTTGATCACCGGGATTCAGTACCTACTGACCGCGATCAAGAATCTCACCACCCGAGACGTCTACCTCTCTACCGGGGTGGTAGACGGCTATAAAGACACCGAAACAGAAGTGTAAAGCAGGGATTGCACCTTAGGGGAACGCTATGACGACGATAATGGTAGTCACCATGATTGCCCTGCTGCTGCTGGGCTTTCCAATGATGATCCCGCTGATCACTGCGGCAGTGATCGGCTTCTATATGATGTTCAACGGCTTCGGCCAAATGGATACGCTGATTCAGCAGATGATGGCGGGCATACGCCCGGCGTCGCTAATCGCCGTGCCGATGTTCATTCTGGCCGCCGACATCATGACCCGAGGGCAGTCTGCGAATCGCCTCATCGATATGGTGATGTCCTTCATTGGCCATATCAAAGGGGGGTTGGCGGTCAGCACGGCGGCTTCTTGTACGCTGTTCGGCGCCGTGTCGGGGTCGACCCAGGCCACTGTAGTGGCGGTAGGCTCGCCGCTGCGTCCGAAGATGCTCAAAGCGGGCTACTCCGATCCCTTTACGCTGGCGCTGATCATCAATGCCAGTGATATTGCCTTTTTGATTCCCCCCAGCATTGGCATGATCATTTACGGGGTCATTTCCGGCACCTCGATTGGCGAGCTGTTCATCGCCGGTATTGGTCCCGGCCTGCTTATCCTGTTCATGTTCTCCACGTACTGCATCATTTACGCCATCGTAAAAGACGTGCCTACCGAAGAGCGCTCAAGCTGGAAAGAGCGGGCCACGGCCGTTCAGAAAGCGCTCTGGCCGCTCGGCTTCCCAGTGATCATCGTGGGCGGCATTTACGGCGGGATCTTCAGTCCTACCGAAGCGGCGGCCGCCTGTGTCCTGTATGCGGTGCTGTTAGAGTTCGTCGTCTTTCGCTCGCTGAAAATGCGCGATATCTACACCATCGCCAAGTCTACTGGCCTGATCACCGCCGTGGTGTTCATTCTGGTGGCCGTGGGCAATGGCTTCTCTTGGATCATTTCGTTTGCGCAGATTCCCCAAGCGATCCTCGAAGCCGTGGGGGTCAACGAGGCCGGACCCACGGGGGTGTTGATCGCCATCTGTATTTCATTCTTCGTGGCGTGCATGTTCGTCGACCCCATCGTGGTGATTCTGGTATTGACGCCGATCTTTGCCCCGGCGATTGCAGCCACCGGGCTCGATCCCGTACTGGTCGGTATCCTGATTACGCTGCAGGTGGCGATTGGGTCGGCCACGCCACCCTTTGGCTGCGATATCTTTACCGCCATCGCGATCTTCAAACGCCCCTATTGGGAGGTGATCAAGGGCACGCCACCGTTCATCTTCATGCTGATTCTGGCGGCGGCGCTGTTGATCATGTTCCCGCAAATTGCGCTGTTCCTGCGTGATGTTGCCTTCCGTTAAGCAGTCACAAGGAGAACGCGGATGTTCAATCGCATCTTGATCCCTGTCGATGGCTCAAAGGGGGCCATCAAGGCGCTCGAAAAAGCCGTTGGTCTGCATCTGCTCACCGGGGCAGAGCTCTACCTACTGTGTGTGTTCAAACATCACAGCCTGCTGGAGGCGTCGCTTTCCATGGTGCGCCCCAACCGGTTGGATATCCCCGATGACGCGCTCAAGGAGTACGCAACGGAGATTGCCGTGCACGCCAAATCCCACGCCATCGAACTGGGCGCCGATAGCGTTCGCGTGCGAGCTTTTGTCAAAGGCGGACGTCCCTCCCGTACCATCGTGCGCTTTGCTCGTAAGCGGGAGTGCGACCTGATCGTAATTGGCGCACAGGGAACCAATGGGGAAAAGAATTTGCTGCTGGGCAGCGTTTCCCAACGCGTGGCCGGTGCCGCTCATTGCCCCACGCTGGTGGTCTAGTGTGAAGGCGACCGGCTAAACCTCTACGCAATCGTGTGGTCTGAGCAGCACCCGCCGTTTCAGGTAATGCAGCCTGAGGCGGCGGGTGTTAGTCTTTGAAGCACCCCAAAATATTTGGCGCGCTGCGCCGCTGGATAAGGTTTTTTCCATGAAAGCACTACTCTCTTCTACCGCGCTCACTGGCCTGCTGCTAGTCGCACCGTTTGCCGCCGCTGCCCCGGAAACCGACGAGCAGCGCTTGGCGTATAGCCTGGGCGTGACCCTGGGCGAAAGCATGCAGGCAGACATCGAAGATCTCGATCTGGATGCGTTCACCGACGGTATGCGCGATGTCTTTGATGGCAACGAGCTAGCGATGAACGAAGAGGAGATGATGGAAGCGCTGATGGCGTTCCAAGAGCGCTCGATGGAAGCGCGCGAGCAGCAAGCCGCTGAGTTGGCGCAGATGAACCTGGAAGAGGGCCAAGACTTCCTGGCCGAAAACGCCGAGCGTGACGAGGTCGAAGTGACCGAGTCTGGTCTGCAGTACGAAGTCATCGAGTCAGGAGATGGTGCAACGCCTGGCCCGGAAGATACCGTCGAAGTGAACTACGAAGGCATGCTGTTGGACGGCACCGTGTTCGATAGCTCCTTCGAGCGCGGTGAGCCGGTGAGTTTCCAGGTCAACCAAGTGATCGAGGGCTGGCAAGAAGCCCTGCAGCTGATGAGCGTGGGTGACAGCTGGATGCTCTACATCCCGGCGGATCTCGCCTACGGCGAACGCGGCCAGGGCCCGATTGGTCCGAATGAAATGCTCACTTTCCGCGTCGAACTGCTAGGTATCGAATAAGCCATGGGTATGGCCTCTCGTCAGCGCCGCTGGATGGCGGCGCTTATTGTGTTGGGCAGCGGCGCTGCCCAGGCCCAGGAAGCACCTATTGAGCTCCCAGCGCTGGCAGCGGCTAACGATCAAGCAAGCGTCGTGGGCGTCTCCGCGGGGGGCTACATGGCCACTCAGCTTGCGGTGGCCTGGCCCGAGCGCTTTAGCGGACTGGGCGTACTGGCAGCAGGTCCTTGGGGCTGCGCGCAGGGGGCTTTGAGTACGGCTCTCAATCAGTGCATGATGACCCGGCGCGGCCTGCCGTCGCTCGACGAGCTGGAGCAGCGTCGCCAGCGCTACGCAGAGATGGAGCAAGTCGGCAGCCAAGAGGCGCTGCGCTCGCTGCGTGCTTTTGTGTGGCATGGTACGTCGGACGAGACGGTCTCGCCTGCGCTGGGCGACCTGCTCGCGCAGCAGTGGCAGCGCTGGCTGGCGGACCCCGAGCAGCAGCTACGCTTCGTTCAACGGGAAAACACCGGGCACGGCTGGCCGGTGGCGATGCCCAAAGATGCGCCTATCGACCCGCAGTCGCTAGGTGACTGCCATAATGGAGGTGGTAGTCACGTGTTGGCCTGTGGCGACGACGTCGCGGGGGAGATGCTGGCGTGGCTCTACCCCGAGCGTGAGGCGAACGCTAGCGAAGGCGAGCTGCTGGCCTTCGATCAATCTGATTTCGCGGTGAAGGGGGTGGCCGATACAGGCTATCTGTTCGTGCCCGAGACGTGTGAGTTGGGGGGGTGTCCGGTCACCGTAGCGTTGCACGGTTGCCAGATGAACGCAGAGACCATCGGCGATACCTTCGTTCGCTACAGCGGCTTGAACCGTTGGGCGGCGACGCATGGCCAAGTGGTGCTGTATCCACAGGCCGAAAGCAGCATGGCCAATCCGCAAGCGTGCTGGGACTGGTGGGGTTTCGCGGAGAGCACGTGGCAGATCAACCCGCTACACGATACTCGAGACGGCACCCAAGTACAGGCGCTGATGGCCATGCTGGATCGGCTGCAAGCCGATCAGACGGAGGAGGCGACGACGGCCGAATAGCCGCCGTGTCGCTAACGCATCAAGCCGTTTTAGAGCGTTAACTGCCTAGTTCGCGCTCGAGCGCCGATACCAACCCATGGGGCGTTGGTGAGTAGAGCACCCGCTGCAGTATCTTCCCCTCGCGGTTGACCAAAAACAGCGAGGCGCTGTGGTCGATGGTATAGGCCATGGCCGACTCCGGCGCCTCGACCCGTCGCCAAATCACACCATAGCGCCCGGCCACCTCGTTGAGCTGCGCCTGGCTACCCACCAAACCAATGAACTCTTCGCCGAAAAACTGCATGTACTCGCGCATGCGGGGCAGCGTATCGCGTTCTGGATCGACGGTAATCATGACAGGCACCACTCGCTCACGCTGGGCATCGCTCAATTGTGCCAGCGCTTGGCGCTTGACCGCCTGATTCATGGGGCAGACATCGGGGCAGTAGGTATAGCCGAAAGAGACGATGGCAATCTCGTCGTTGCCGAGCTGATCCAGGGAGAAATCGCCTTGCGTCGACGGCATGGCAATGGGCCCGCCTGTTGGTTCGTCGGGATCCTCCCCTGCGCGTAGTTGGTACAGGCCAACGCTTGCCACGACCAGCAGAAGAGCCATGAGGGCGATACCTAGCCAAAGCGGCTTGCGAATTGCCATGCGCTAACTCCTTGTCACATCGAAATCGAACCAGCTGCCTAGCTTACCGTCCGGGGTTTCCAAGATCACTCGCGCCCGCCATGGCATCACGGCTTGCGTGCACACCCCCACTTGTCCCTGGCCGTGGAAGTGCCCCGGCGCGGTGGCGGTGAGGGCGAAGCGGTTGAGACCCATATCCATGTCGCGACCTACGAAATCGACCGTCACATGGCGAGGGCTAACGCCCTCTACCTCGACATCCAGCGGCAGCACTTCAAGTGCCTCGATACGCCCATCGGCATCGATGGTCAGTGTCAGTTCACCTTTATCGCCCAGCGTTGCCGAACAGGGCGCTCTATGCAAGTTGCATTCGCCATTGGGGGTGAACCACACGATATCGCGATCATCGCGCAGCCAGTTAGCAAAGACGTACCACGTGCACGCGGCCAGCGCGATGCCCGTCACTAGAATAAGCACTTTCAGCGCTGGAAAACCCGTCACCTCGACAGGTTTAAGCAAATTCTTCATGGCAGAATAGTCGCTACGCAGGCCATAAGGCGTGTCATTTGTGTCAGGGTATGCAAATCATGGTAACAGCTATCCTGCAGATGTCTCTGTGCTGGGATGTCGCACTTGATAAGGAATGACAATGGAGAGCATTACCGGGGCACTAGGGCCCCTGTTTTTACTGATTTTATTGGGGGCAGGCTTAGGGTATGCCCGCTGGCCTACTATGGATTTTTGGGCGCAGATGGAGCGGCTGATCTATTTCGTGCTGTTCCCCGCCATGCTGGTAGGCACGCTGGCCACGGCCGATGTGAGCCAAGTGCCCGTCGGCCGATTGGCGCTGGCGCTGCTGGGAGCGATGGCGCTGTTTGGCATGCTGTTGTGGCATGGACGTAGCTGGTTAAGGCTCGGCCCGGCGGCGTTTACCTCCGTGTTTCAAGGCGCCGTGCGTTTCAACACCTACGTAGGCGTGGCGGGAGCGGCCGCGCTGCATGGTTCGCTAGGCGCCACCACGGCAGCGGTAGCCGTGGCGCTAATGGTGCCCGTGGTAAACGTCATGTGCGTCGCCAGTTTCGTGGCGGCGGGCACTCTAGGCAGGGCAAGTCTGGGCAAGAGCGCACTGGCATTGGCGAAAAATCCGCTTATTTTGGCGTGTCTGGCCGGTATTGGGCTAAACCTTAGCGGTGTTGGTCTGCCAGGTTGGAGCGAAGCAACCGTCTCGTTGCTGGGCCGCGCAGCGCTGCCGCTGGGCCTAGTGGCAGTGGGGGTGGCACTTCGACCCATGGCGCTGCTGCGCCTCGACCGCGGTGTGATGGCGACCAATACGATCAAGCTGCTGCTCATGCCCGCTTTCGTGCTGTCGTTAGCCTGGCTGCTGGGGCTCGACCCCGTCAGCCGAGACGTCGCACTGCTGTTTGCCGCCCTGCCCACGGCAACCTCGGCGTATATTCTGGCCCGTCAACTTGGCGGCGATGCGGAATTGATGGCCGCCATCATTACCGGACAAACGCTGCTCGCTATGCTGACGTTGCCGTTGTGGCTCCAGCTCATCAGTTGATTTAAAAATAAATAAAAAGTATTCGCATTTGTGTTGACGGGGTAAATGAGAATGATTATATTGTGATGGTCAGCGTTTGATGAGACGCTGGCAACCACGACAGAAACCGCCAGTTTCCTGTCATGGTTTCTCCCTCTCATTGCTAGTCACGGTCTTTTGCCGCTCCTTTGGAGCGGCTTTCTTTTTTTGATGGGTAGGGCTTTTGTACGAGTTCGTCGCGGCGGCAGACGCAGGGCCGCGCGTGGCCTGCTGCCAATCGAACGTCAGGCTTCCCGGCGGTAGATCAAGTCCCACACGCCGTGGCCGAGCTTTTCGCCGCGCGCTTCGAACTTGGTGAGCGGGCGGAAGGCCGGACGCGGCACGTAAGGTGCGGTCTCGGGCGTTGCGGTGTTGACGTAGCCAGGGGCGGCGTCCATCACTTCCGCCATCCACTCGGCGTAGGCTTCCCAGTCGGTGGCCATGTGGAACGTGCCCCCGGGCTTGAGGCGCGTGCGAATCAGCTCCACGAAGGCGGGCTGGACGATGCGCCGTTTGTGATGCTTCTTCTTCGGCCACGGGTCGGGGAAGAAGAGCTGCAAGGTAGTCAACGAGCCTTCGGGTAGGCACTGCTCCAGCACGGCCAGGGCGTCTTCACGGTAAACCCGTAGGTTGGTCAGGCCGCGTTTGTCGGCTTCGTCGAGCAGTTTGCCAACGCCAGGGGCGTGCACTTCGATACCGATAAAGTCGGTATCCGGGTGGGTTTCGGCCTGCTCGATCAGCGAGTTACCCATGCCAAAGCCAATTTCCACCACGCGAGGGGCTTGGCGGCCGAAGAGGGCGTCTAACTCCTGGCGGCCATCGGCAATGGTCAGCCCAAGGCGCGGCCATACCTCTTCAAGTCCGCGGCTTTGGGCCTGGGTCATGCGTCCGGCGCGAATCACATAGCTTTTAATGCCGCGACGGTGCAGCGGTGCGTCGGCACTTTCGGGGCCAGTGGTGTTGCTCTCGGGCGCGGTATCGTTCGTATCAGTCATGGTGTCTCTGTATCAGCCGTTGATGCGGCCTGCAAAAGGCGAAGAGGGGTCGGCGCTTTGGCGGCGCGGCATGCGGCCCGCCAAAAACGCATCGCGGCCAGCCTCGACGGCGAGCTTCATGGCGTTGGCCATGCGCAGCGGGTCGCGTGCATGGGCGATGGCGCTGTTGAGCAGCACGCCGTCGCAGCCAAGCTCCATGGCCATGGCCGCATCGGACGCCGTGCCAATGCCGGCATCCACCAGCACCGGCACGCGGCTCTGCTCGACGATCAGGCGCACGTTATGTGGGTTTTGAATGCCATGGCCCGAGCCAATCAGTGAGCCCAGCGGCATGATGGCGCAGCAGCCCATGGCTTCCAGCTCGCGTGCAACGATCGGGTCATCACTGGTGTACACCATCACGTCGAAACCGTCGGCCAGCAGCGTTTCTGCCGCTTTGAGTGTCTCGACCACGTTGGGGTAGAGAGTATGATCATCGCCCAACACTTCCAGCTTCACCAGATTGTGGCCATCCAGCAGTTCGCGGGCCAGGCGGCAGGTACGCACGGCATCTTTGGCGTTGTAGCAGCCCGCGGTATTGGGCAGCAGGGTGTACTGCTTGGGCGAGATGACGTCCAGTAGGTTTGGGGCATCGGCATCTTGGCCAAGGTTGGTGCGGCGCACGGCAAAGGTGACGATCTCGGCACCGCTCTGGGCAATGGCAGCACCGGTTTCGGTAAAGTCTTTGTATTTGCCGGTGCCTACGAGCAGGCGAGAGCGAAAATCACGTCCGGCAATGGTGAACGGTGTATCGGTCAGTTGCGTCATAGCGATTCCTTGAAAAAGCATCGGCAGCTAGCCGCCGCCAATGGCGTGGACCACTTCGATCTGGTCGCCTGCGGCCAGCGGGGTCGCGGCCAGTTGGCTTTTGGGCACGATCTGTTCGTTGATTTCGACAGCGATCCGCCGCCCGCTCAGGCCCAGCTGCTCGACCAAATCGGCAGCGGTCAGGCCCGCAGTCATGGCGTAGGGTTCGCCGTTGAGCGTAAGCTGTATCGACTCATGGGGGGTAGACATAAACAATAAGCACCCTGGTGGATGAGGCAAAACGGCCTCTATTGTAGCGGTTTCACCCCGTGCAAGGTATGCAACGGGGTGAATATCTCGATGATTAACAGTGCGGCGTGTGGCCGCTAACATGCGTGAAAAGGAGCAGGGCGTGCAGCGAACCGACAAACTGTGGTGGTGTGTGGTGGCGCTATCGGGGGCCGTCATGGTGATGCTGGGGGCCTATGCCGCCCACGGTCTAGCGGCCCGCACCAGCGCCGCCATGGTGGATATCGTGGAAACCGGGGTGCGCTACCAAGCGTGGCACACGCTGGCCATGCTGGCGGTGCTTGCGTGGCGCAGCCACCGCCCGCTCCCTGGTCAGCAGGTCGTCCTCGCCTTATGGGCGTTAGGCGTACTGGCCTTTGCCGGTTCGCTCCACCTGATGGCGCTGGTCGGGTTGAGCGTGGGGATCGTGACACCCATCGGCGGGCTTCTACTGATGGCCGGTTGGTTGGCCCTGGGTGTCACGGCGCTCCTTAGCCGCACTTAATCGACGTTAGCCCAGCAGCATGCGCAGCGGCATCCACACGCCCATACCGATCATTACTAGGTTCTCGGTGAGTGACACAAAGCCAAGCGGAACGTTGCTGTTGCCACCCACACAGGCGCACTTGAGTTCGCGCTTGTCGATGTACACCGCTTTGAACACTGATACCGCGCCTACGGTGCCGACGAACAGCGCCAGCGGCGCGGCCACCCATATCAGCGTGCCTGCCAGCATCAATAGCCCGGCGGCGGTCTCGGCGTAAGGGTAAACGTAGCTATAGGGCACGTAGCGCTGGGCGAGCAGGTCGTAGTTGAGGAACATGGTGCTAAAACTCTCGATATCCTGCAGCTTTTGCAGGCCCAGCAGCACCATCGCAGTCGCCACGGCAAACTCCGGCATACGCGCCGTCAACAGCGTGCCCTGTATCGCCCAGCTCATCGCCACGCCTATCAATAGGGCGACGGCAAAAATGGCCAGGACCGGGCGGTAGGTAGTCTCTTTGGCGCTGGGAACGCTCATCCCCAGGTGGTCGCGCAGCTCTTCGTAGCCGCCGATCCGCTCCCCGTCGATATAGACCTGCGGCGTCGTATCGACGTGCTCCTGCTCCTTGAACGCGTCGATCTCCTCGCGGGACGTGAGCGTGTGATCGTCCACCGTGTAGCCTTTGCGTTTGAGTAAATCAACGGTTTTCAAACCAAACGGACACAGATGCTCGGCGGTTTTCATCCGATATACCTGAGCGTTGGGGTGGGTCGTTGCTGCCATGATCAGCCTCCTTGTCGTCTTGCGGTCAACGTGCAACTTCAAGCATAGAACCCGGTGCCGCCCATAGGTCAAATGGGAGAGGATGGCGGTTGCCTGGATCTTGACCTGCAGGTAGCACCTAGGTTGTAAGCTATACAAGCAGAGTGTCATAGGAGAGCCATATGAAACGACATACCACGGCGCTGCTAGTATCCGGTGCTTTGATGTTCGGTGCAGCCACGGCCCATGCCGCGCTGCCCGATGAGGCGACGCTGTATAAGAACCCGCAATGCGGCTGTTGCGATGAGTATGCGCGTCATCTGGAAGCGTTGGGTATAGACGTCACCATTATCGATGACGTCGAGCTGGGTGAGATCAAGCAGCAGGCAGGCGTGCCTTACGGCATGGGCGCCTGTCATACCATCGAGATAGGTAACTACTGGATCGAAGGGCACGTGCCGTTGGAAGCGGTCGAAGCGCTGTTCGAACAGCAGCCCGAGGTGGATGGTATTGGTTTGGCCGGTATGCCGATAGGCACTCCGGGCATGCCTGGGCCGCAGAGTGAGCCTTACCACGTCTACACGTTTAGCGACCACAACGCCCAGCCGTTCATGACGCTGTAAACGAAGAGGCACCGTTGTGTTGGGTAAACGCCTGCGCGGGAGTGGGCTTGCCAAAGTAGTAGCCCTGATACACATGGCAGCCCAGGCGAGCCAGTACGGTGGCTTGGTCGACGGTTTCTACGCCTTCGGCCACGACATCCAGACCTAGGCTCTCGGCCAGCGCGATGATAGTGGCGGCAATCGGCGTTGCCTGCATATCCAGGGTCAAATCCCTGACGAAGGCAATGTCGATTTTGAGCGTGTTCAGCGGCAGCGATTTCAGATACGCCAGCGACGAATAGCCTGTTCCAAAGTCGTCCAGCGCGAAGCGAATTCCCAACTGCCGCAGGCGCAGCATTTTATCGATGGTGCCTTCTGGGTCGCTCATCAGCAGCGACTCCGTTAACTCTAGTGTCAAGCGTTCAGGCGGTGCGCCGGTCGACGTTAGAGTGCTCATGACCTGCTCGACAAAAGTGGGTTGCTGGAATTGACGCACGCTAACGTTGAGCGAGAGCTTCAAGCGGCTCAGACGTGGATCGTGCTGCCATTCGCCAAGCAGTCGGCAGCCCGCTTCGAGCACCCAAGCCCCTAAAGGAAGTATCAGCCCGGTTTGTTCGGCGATGGGAATGAAACGGGCGGGTGATATCATTCCCCGCTCCGGGTGTTGCCAGCGCAGGAGGGCTTCGGCGCCAATGACCTCATGCTCCCCATTCACCTGCGCCTGTAGATGAAGGTTGAGGGCGCCGCGCTCGATCGCTAGGCGCAATTCGCGCTCCAGGGTGATGTCCTCCTCCAGTTTTTGCTCCAGTGCGGAGCAGAAACGCTTGGGTTCGCCGTCTCGCTGGCGCTTGGCTTCCAGTAGTGCGAGCCCGGCGCGTTTGAACAACTGCCCAACGCTCTCGATCTCACGAGGGCAAAAGATCAGCGTGCCTGTGTTGATTTTGCATGGGTGGGTGTGACCGTGCAGTTGATAGTCAGCCGTCAACAATGCCAGTACTCGCTCGATGTATTGATGGGCGAGCCGTTCTGCAGCGGTGTGCTCGGTGGCTGCGAGGGATGCGAAAAGCGCAAACTCATTGCCGTCCAGCCGGGCTGCATAAATGTGATCGTCGGCTTGCTGTAAACGGCGGCCTAGCTGCCGCAAAAGCTCGTCGCCAATATCTTGTCCCATGCTGTCGTTCAACACCTTGAATCGGTTGAGATCCAGCAGTGCGAACACGGAGTAGCCCCCTTTCGTTAAGGGGCTTTTCAAATGAGTGGAGAGATGCTCTTGAAGGGCCAGCCGGTTCGGCAAACCGGTCAATATGTCGTGGTAGGCCAAGTAGCGGATACGCTGCTGCGCGTTCTGCTCGTCGGTGCGGTCACTGAACAGGGCCACGTAATCTCTGTCTTTGCTGTTGGCATAGTTCACTCGGCTGATGCTGATCCACGCAGGATATTCGTCGCCATTGGAGCGCAGTGCCGTCACCATGCCGCTCCACTCACCTTGTGACACCAGTGCGCGCTGTATGGTGGGCGTCAGTGCTTGGCTCTCTTTGGCGTAAGGCACCTGAGTGATATCCGCATCGATGAGCTGGGCTTGGGTCATCCCGGTTAATTGCTCAAAGGCGTTATTACACAGCCGGATGCGGGCGCCATCGTCAAACAGCACCACGCCATCTTGCAGTGCGGCGATCACCTCCAGCAGCCGCTGCTGGGTCATATAGCCGTGGCGCTCGCTGTCTTGTAGGCGGCGCTGAATTTTGATCGCCATCAACGTAAGCAATGCCGCAAAGACGGCAGTGCCGCTGATGACATAAATGAGCCAGTGCGAGGTCTCTATTGGGGCTTGGCCGATGGCGCCATCCGGCACGAACCAGGCGGCCTGCATGGCCACGTAGTGCATGCCGCTCACCGCAACCGAGATGCATAGGGCAGATACGAAAGCATACCGCTGATAGTGAGTTTTGCCGTTATCCAGGCGGCATAGGCGGTACGCGTAAGCGCTCAAGACGCCTAGCCCAATGGCTACCACCAGCGAGGCGAGGAATAGGTCCAGGGCGTAGAACAGCGTTGCCGGCATGCGCATAGCGGCCATGCCGCTATAGTGCATGACGCCGATGCCTAGCCCTAGGCTCGTGCCCGCTCTGATCAGCGTGTCGTGTGGGAGTCTCTCTCGGCAGAGCAGCGTCATGGCCACCAGACTGCCGACGATGGCTGGCAGAACGGAGAGGAGCGTCAATAAAGGGCTATGGCTGACGTGGAAATCCAAGCGATAAGCGTGCATGCCGACGAAATGCATGCTCCAAACGCCAGTGCCCATGACGCTAGCGCCAGCGATAAGCCACGTGCGTCGCCACAAAGTTGATGACGTACTGCCCACCAGGCGAATGATTTCCAGGCTAGCAAACGAGGCGGCCAAGGCGACTAACCACGATAAAACGACCAGCGGGATATCGTGTTTTCCCTGCAGAGCACTCAGCGCCTGCGGTTCCAATAACAGGTTGGGCAGTATCATGGGTTAGTCGCCGTGTGGCAGTGGCATGCATACAGTACTTTATAATGTTTATTAATGTCTTGCTCTTAAAATCGGGGGAGGTTTAAACGCCCTGCGGCCGGAAGGCTATCGATACTGTGAGAAAGATGCGTTGATCTACAGGGAGTCCTTGAGGCTGGCGAGTGCGTCTGGCGTATCAACATCGAATACCACCCCGGCATCGCCCACGTCATGGGTACGGTAGTGTGAAGCATGTTGCCGAATCAAAGACGCTGCCCCTGACTCGCCGTCGATGCCTGCCAGGGCTGGCCAAAAATCCCGCCCAAACAGTACCGGATGTCCAGGTTGGCCGCGGAAGCATGGCCGCCAGATGGTGTCTCGGGTGATGCACTGCTGCAGCGTTAGTAGCGTTCCGGGCTGAAAGCGAGGCATATCGCCTAGCAGCACCGCGACGGCCTGAGCGTCTTTTAGGCGGCAATCACGACTCAACGCCGCCACCGCTTCGGCAAGGCTCGCACCCAAACCCAGTGGCGCCCGATGCAGTCGAATCAGCGGCGTGCTCGGCGCCAAGCCGAGCTGAAGCGCGTCGTCTTCCTCTCGAATCGCAACCCTTACCTGGAGAAACGCCTGCTCAATGCGTGCCACCGTCGTGGCCAACAGCGTTCTGCCATCGGCAAGACGCGCTTGGCGCTTATCGGCGTCGCCATAGCGCCGTGAGTAACCTGCTGCCATCACGAGCGCGACGACGTGATGAGCGCTCGCCGCGCACTGCCCTTTTTGCCGAGTATGTTCAATCACCTGCCGATCCCGCCGTTGTATCCATGTCGTCTCCTGTCCTGAGTCGTCTTGCTAGCCTAGCGCGGGTCGCTGCGTTACGTTAGGTCGCCGCCGCTGATTTATGACTATGCTGAAGGGCGAGACCGTCGATAAGCAACAGCAATGATCAGGGAAGGCACCGAGTTATGAACGCTCAACCTAGCGCTGAACAGCGCCGCGATCAGGCATCGCAAAACGTACCGCGCTCGACCGTGACGCTGATGGTCAATGGCACCCGGCACACGCTGACGCTCGATAACCGCACCACACTGCTGGATACCCTGCGGGAGCACTTAGCGCTCACCGGCTCCAAAAAAGGCTGCGACCACGGCCAGTGTGGCGCCTGCACCGTGTCGGTGAATGGCGAACGCATCAACGCGTGTCTTACTTTGGCGGTGATGCACGAAGGTGACGAGATCACCACCATCGAAGGCGTGGGCACGGTAGAGCAGCTAGACCCCATGCAGCAGGCGTTTGTGGATAACGACGCCTTTCAATGCGGCTACTGTACGCCGGGGCAGATCTGTTCGGCCAACGCCGTACTGCAGGAGATCGCCGCCAATATTCCCAGCCATGTTACGGCGGATCTTACCGCACCCATCGAGATCACCGATGCCGAGATTCGCGAGCGGATGTCGGGCAATCTCTGCCGCTGTGGCGCTTACGCCAACATTCTCAAGGCCATTACCCAGGTTGCCAAGGAGCGCGCATGAGAGCCTTTTCCTACGAGCGTGCTGCCAGCCCTGCCGAAGCGGCGGCCCGTGCGGCTGAGGTGCCGGGCGCGACCTTCATTGCCGGGGGCACCAACCTGCTGGATTTAATGAAGCACGAGATCGAAACCCCGCTGCATCTCATCGATGTGCGCAGCACGGGGTTGGACGACATTACGGCCACGGAAGAGGGCGGCCTGCGGGTGGGGGCGATGGTCAGCAACAGCACGCTGGCGGCCGACCCCCGTGTGCGCGAAGCGTATGGCGTGTTGAGTCGGGCGCTGGTCGCGGGGGCGTCTGGCCAGCTGCGCAACAAAGCCACCACCGGCGGCAACCTGCTGCAGCGCACCCGCTGCCCCTACTTTTACGACACCGCCATGCCCTGCAACAAGCGCTCACCGGGCGCTGGCTGCGCGGCGCTGGGAAAAGGCGCGACCACCCGGCATCTGGGCGTGATTGGTACGTCCGATGCGTGCATTGCCACACACCCCTCCGATATGGCCGTGGCCCTACAAGCGCTGGATGCTCGCGTGGAAACCGTCACCCCCGAGGGCGAGACTCGCAGCCTGACGCTGGATGCGTTCTATCCGCTGCCTGGCGACACTCCCGAGGTGGAAAGCACACTGGCTAAAGGCGAGATGATTACCGGGGTGGTGCTGCCCGCGCCGATGGAAGGGCGCCATGCCTATTTCAAGGTGCGCGACCGCTCTTCGTACGCCTTTGCGCTGGTCTCGGTGGCACTGATTCACGCGCCGGACGGCACGGGGCGAGTGGCGCTAGGCGGTGTGGCCCCCCGGCCCTGGCGTTGCGATGCGGCAGACGCCGCGCTGCCCCAGGGCGCAGCAGCGGTGATGGCCAAACTGCTGGACGGTGCTCGCCCCACCGACGAGAACGCCTACAAGCTGACCCTGGCAGAGCGAACGCTCGCCGCGCTGCTGGCCGAGGAGTAACCGATGGATTTCAATCAATCGACCGACGATAACCTGTTCGATCACGCCCGTATCGTTGGTAAGCCCCATGCGCGCATCGATGGCGCGCTCAAAGTGACCGGCCAAGCGCCCTATGCCTACGAGCGCCATGACGTAGCGGCTCACCAGCTGGTGGGCTATCCGCTGTGCGCCACGATTGCCAAAGGGCGCATTACCCATATGGATGCCACGGCCGCCCGCGCCGCACCTGGGGTGGCAGCGGTGGTCACCACCCTAGATATAGCACCGCTGGCGCAAGCTAAAAGCAACGTGGCACGCCTGTTTGGTGGCGATACCGTTGCCCACTACCATCAAGCCATTGCCGTGGTGGTAGCCGACACCCTAGAGCAAGCGAGAAGTGCCGCCGCGCTGATCGAGGTGCGCTACCAAGACGAGCAAGGCGTGTTTGATTTAGACGCCGCCTGGGAGCAGCAAACACCCGACGAGCCGCTCTCTGATGTGGGCGATGTGGATGAGGCCTTTAAAAACGCCGCAGTAACGCTGGATGAAGTTTACCGCACGGCCTCCCAAAGCCACGCGATGATGGAGCCCCACGCCTCCATCGTGGATTGGTCGGATGGCGGCCAAATGACGGTTTGGACCTCCAACCAGATGATAGCCTGGACCCGCGAAGCGCTGGCCACCACCTTGGCGATCGACCCCGAGACCATTCGCCTAGAGAGCCCCTACGTGGGCGGTGGCTTCGGCGGCAAGCTCTGGCTGCGAGCAGATACCGTACTGGCCGCGCTGGGTTCGCGGGCGGCCGGGCGGCCGGTCAAGCTGGCGCTACCGCGCCCGCTGGTGTTCAACAACGCCACCCACCGCTCTGGCACTGTCCAGCGCCTGCGTATCGCTGCCGATACCGACGGCCGGATCACCGCCTTCGACCACTCGGCGTTCTCCCATACGCTGCCCGGCGGCAGCGGCGAGAACCCGGTCAACCAAACCCGCGCCTTTTACGCCGGTGCAAGCCGCCGCGTGGCCCACACGGCCATCGAGATGGACTTGCCTGAGTCGGCGGATATGCGCGCCCCCGGCGAAGCCTCTGGCCTTGCCGCGCTGGAAATCGCCATGGACGAAATGGCCGAGAAGCTGGGCATGGACCCGGTAGAATTTCGCATCCTCAACGATACTCAGGTCGACCCAGAAGACCCCAGTAAACCGTTTAGCGACCGCCACTACGTGGAGTGCCTGCAAAAAGGGGCCGAGGCGTTTGGCTGGGAGGCGCGCAACCGCACCCCAGGCGGCCAGCGGGAAGGGCAGTGGCTGATCGGCCACGGCATGGCCGGTGCTTATCGCGGCGCGCCCACCATGGATTCCGGCGCGCGGGTTCGCCTGCAGGCTGGGCGCCTGGTGGTAGAGACCGATATGACCGATATCGGCACCGGCTCGTACACCATCATCGCTCAAACCGCCGCGGAAGCCATGGGCTTGGCGCTAGAGGACGTAGAGGTACGGCTGGGCAACAGCGACTACCCAGTCTCGTCGGGTTCCGGCGGTCAGTTTGGTGCCGCCAGCGCGACCGCCGGTGTTTACGCGGCCTGCCTGCAGCTTCAAGAGGAGATTGCCCAGCGCCTTGGTATGAACTCGCCACGATTTGCGCAGGGCCGGGTGATCGCAGGCACCACCGGCGTGACGCTAGCCGAGGTAGCGAACGGCGAAGAGCTGGTGGCGGAAGACACCATTCACTTTGGCGACTTCAAGGACACGCTACAAATTGGCACCTTCGCGGCGCACTTTGTAGAAGTAGCGGTACACGCCCACACGGGCGAAACCCGTGTACGCCGCATGCTGGCGGTGTGTGACGCAGGGCGCATTCTCAACCCGGTTACGGCGCGCAGCCAGGTGATTGGAGGGATGACCATGGGGGTGGGCGCGGCCTTGATGGAGGGGCTCACCCCCGATGTGGAGCGCGGCTTTTTCGTCAACCACGACCTCGCCAGCTACGAGGTGGCGGTGCATGCGGACATTCCCGAGCAGGAGGTCATGTTTCTGGACACCACCGATGCCGCCTCGACCCCGCTCAAAGCCAAGGGCGTGGGGGAGCTAGGCATCTGTGGCGTGGCGGCGGCGGTGGCCAACGCGATCTATAACGCCACCGGCATTCGTGTGCGCGACTATCCGATGACGCTGGATAGGCTGATCGACCAGCTCCCCAAAGTGAGTTGAGCGCGTTGAGACGTGAACGGCCCCGCTGTTGGGCCACCTAGGTGTTATCCGGCAGCGCATAGCTGGCGGTGACATGCACCACGGGACGCGTGTCATCGCTGGCGGAGAAAATCTGTACCTCTCCCACCGCCAAGCGGCGGCCCAGCTTGATCAGCTTGGCGTGGGCGATGATGTCGTGATCGCCTGAGGCCGCGCGAAGAAAGTGGCAGTTCAGATCGCTGGTCACGGCCATCGCTTCGGGGCCGATTTGGGCCAGTATGGCCACGTAGAGCGCCACATCGGCAAAGCCCATCATGGTAGGGCCGGACACACGGGGGCCGGGGCGCAGATGCTCATGGCCAATGCTTAGGCGCATGGTGGCGCACATTTCACCCACGCTCTCTATTTTGCCCATCCGTTGGGGAAAGACCTCATCTAGAAAGTGCTCGATCTGCTCGACGGTCATCACGGTCATTGTTGTTATTCACTCTGACAGGCTGGGAGTCTGCTGCCAGTAGGCCACCGAGAGGGCGCTGTGAACCCATCCCTGGGCGCTACTTATGCCATCCCTGGCATAAGACCCTCTCGGCAACCTACTGCCAGCGCATCTAATTGCTGCATAGCTTGCTGTGTGTTTCTTTTACGTCAACGTAAATCAGCATAAATAAAAAAGCCCCAAGGCGCGAGCCTTGGGACTGGGGGCCATTGAGCGATGAGGCTTATTTGGCTTTGTGCACCTGGCGCCATTCGTGCAGGAGCGGCTCGGTGTAGCCAGACGGCTGCACGCGGCCTTTGAACACCAAGTCAGAAGCGGCTTTGAACGCGGTAGAGCCTTCAAAGTCGGCGCTCATGGCGGTGTAGGTGGGGTCGCCAGCATTCTGCTCATCAACCACTTTCGCCATGCGCTTGAGCGTTTCCTCGACACGGGGCGCATCGACGATGCCATGGTGCAACCAGTTGGCAATGTGCTGGCTGGAGATACGCAGCGTGGCACGGTCTTCCATCAGACCGACGTTGTGAATATCCGGTACCTTGGAGCAGCCGACACCGTGCTCTACCCAGCGAACCACGTATCCCAAAATGCCCTGGCAGTTGTTGTCCAGCTCTTGCTGAATTTCGTCATCGGACCAGTTGGCGTTTTCGGCCACCGGCACGGTGAGCAGGTCGTCCAAGAAGTCCGGCTCGCCCTGGGCTTCCAGCTCGCGCTGAACGTCGGCAACGCTGACTTGGTGATAGTGTAGAGCGTGCAGGGTCGCGGCGGTGGGGGAAGGGACCCACGCCGTATTGGCACCGGCTTTCGGATGGCCGATTTTCTGCTCCAGCATGCTGTGCATCAAATCGGGCATGGCCCACATGCCTTTACCAATCTGGGCGCGGCCGCGCAGGCCACAGGCCAACCCAACCTGCACGTTGTTCTTCTCGTAGGCGGTGATCCACGCAGCGCTCTTCATGTCGCCCTTGCGAACCATCGGGCCTGCTTCCATGGCGGTGTGCATTTCGTCGCCAGTGCGGTCCAGGAAGCCGGTATTGATGAAGACCACGCGCGAGGTCGCTTCGGCGATACATGCCTTGAGGTTGACCGTGGTACGGCGTTCTTCATCCATGATGCCCATTTTCAAGGTGTCACGGCTCATGCCAAGAATGTCTTCCACGCGGCCAAACAGTTCGTTGGCAAAAGCGACTTCTTTTGGCCCGTGCATCTTCGGCTTGACGATGTATACCGAACCTGCGCGGGAGTTGCGCGGCTGGTCGGCGTCTTTCTTCAAGTCGTGCAGCGCCAGCAGCGAGGTCACCACTGCGTCCAGAATGCCTTCCGGCAGCTCGTTGCCGTTTTCGTCCAGAATCGCCGGGGTGGTCATCAGATGGCCCACGTTGCGCACGAACATCAGCGAACGGCCCGGCAGCGTGACGGTGTTGCCGTCAGTGGTTTGCCAAGTGCGGTCGGCGTGCAGCTTACGGGTAAAGGTTTTACCACCCTTTTCGATGTTCTCTTCCAGGTCGCCCTTCATCAGGCCGAGCCAGTTGCTGTACACACCGACTTTATCTTCGGAATCCACCGCCGCGACGGAGTCTTCGCAGTCCATGATGGCGGTCAGCGCGGCTTCCACGACCACGTCTTTGACGTGGGCCGGGTCGGTCTTGCCGATGGGGTGGTTGGCATCGACCTGAATCTCCAGGTGCAGGCCGTTATTGGCCAGCAGAATCGAGTCGGGCGCAGCGGCGTCGCCGTTAAAGCCAATCAGCTTGCCAGCGTCTTTCAGGCCGGTTTCACGACCGCCCTCCAGGCTGACGACCAAGTGGCCGTCGCGGATAGCGTACTTCACCGCATCCCGGTGCGAGCCAGTGGCCAGCGGAGCCGCGCGGTCCAGCACGCCGCGGGCGTAAGCGATGACTTTCTCACCACGTTTCGGGTTGAAGCTGGTGCCTTTTTCCGCGCCGTCCTCTTCGGAGATGGCGTCGGTGCCATATAGGGCGTCGTACAGGCTGCCCCAGCGGGCGTTGGCCGCGTTCAGGGCGTAACGGGCATTGCTCACCGGTACCACCAACTGCGGGCCTGCTTGTGTGGCGACTTCGCGATCGACGTTGGCCGTGGTGGCTTTGACGCTGTTTGGTGCGTCCACCAAGTAGCCAGCCTCCTTGAGGAAGCTACGGTAGGCGGGCATGTCGCTGACCGGGCCGGGGTTTTCACGGTGCCAAGCGTCCAGCTTCTCTTGCAGCGTGTCGCGCTCTTCGAGCAGTTGGCGGTTTTTTGGGGTCAAATCGTGGAACAGGGCATCGACACCGGCCCAGAAGGCGCTTTCGTCGACGCCGGTGCCCGGCAGAGCCTGCTCGTTGATGAAACGATCTAGGTCGGCTGCCACCTGTAAACGGTGACGCGTGATACGCTCGCTCATGGGGTTCTCCTGTGAAGGTGCCCGTGGTGGGTTGAAGTGCCACGGTCAGGGTGAATGGTGATTTATGGAAAATACTTCCACACCTGCGTTGGCATGTAAACAGCGTAGACCCTAAAGCGGTAAAATGCTCGACCAAATGATAAGAGCGGGCGGCACCGCCGCTGTTATTTTGTGCTGTTACTCAGCCCATGGAAGTGTGGTGTTCACGGAGAGACGTCAATGCATAATTTCCAGCACTTGGAAGACCTGTTCCGGCAGGCGCAAGGGGAGTCGTCGCTCTCCCGCTTGACGCCAGGCGACGCGCTAACGGACGCTGTGCATGACTACTTTCGCCACTACGGTCTGGAGGCGCTGCTCAACGACACTAGCGAAGTGCATGCCGGATTTGTCGATACCGGACGGTTCGCGCTGTGGTGCCAAGTGTGGAGCCCACCCAAGCCCACCGGCACCGCGTTCGTGATTCATGGCTATTTCGATCATTTGGGCCTGTACCGCCACCTGCTCAGTTGCCTGCTGGCCAAAGGCTGGCGCGTGGTGCTGTGGGATTTACCCGGCCACGGCCTTTCCAGCGGCCCCCGGGCGGAAATCGAAGACTTCGATGATTACCAGCACTGCCTAGCGCACCTGCAAAAGACGCTGCAAACGCTCAACATGGCACCCACACCGTGGCTGGGCGTGGGGCAAAGCACCGGCGCGGCGATTTTAGCCACCGATGCGCTCACCCGCCGAGAAGCCGCCCATTGGGCCGGTATCGTGCTGCTGGCACCGCTGGTGCGCCCTTGGCGCTGGAGCCAAGCCAGCTGGCTGCATTTGATCGCCAGCCCCTTTGTCAAAGAGCTGCCGCGCAAGTACCGCCCCAACTCCACCGATGAAGCGTTCACCGCCTTTCTACGCGACCAGGATCCGCTACAGCCCGAGCGCTTGAGCGTGGCCTGGATCACCGCCATGCGCCGCTGGATGCCGCGCCTCTTGGCGCTCGAACCCAATCCGTTGCCTACCCTGATTCTGCAGGGCGAACAGGACCTCACCGTGGATTGGGAGTGGAATCTGACCATTTTGGCGGAGAAATTCCCCAATGCAGAGGTTCATCGTCATCCGGAAGCGCGGCACCATTTGGTGAACGAAGCAGAGCCGATTCGTCAACAGCTGTTTGAAGCGCTCGACCATTTCGTCGAGAACGTGCATTGACCCCAACGAAGGAGAGGCCATGACCGCCATTCAACCACCCAAAGTACTGGTTTTTGCTGGCAGCGCCCGTGAAGGCTCGCTCAATAAACAGCTCGCCAAGCTAGCTGCCCAGCGCATCGAGGCGTTAGGTGGCAAAGCCACGTTCATCGATTTGAAAGCGTATCCCTGCCCGCTGTTCGACGAAGATATCGAAGCCCAAGGCATGCCGGAGAACGTGCTGAAACTGCGCGAAATGCTGGCGGACCACCAAGCGCTAATGATCGCTTCGCCGGAGTACAACGGCTTTATCACGCCGCTGCTGAAAAATACCCTGGACTGGCTTTCACGCCCCTACGGTGACACGCCGGGCTTGGGGCTCTTTGCCGGTAAGTGGGCGGCGCTCGTAGCCGCTTCCCCCGGTGGCCTGGGCGGTATTCGCGCGCTGCCGCTGGGCCAGCAGTTACTGGCCAACTTGAGCCTCACCGTACTGCCCCAGCCGCTCTCGCTACCTAAAGCGGGCAGCGCCTTCAACGACAGCGGCGCGCTGCATGATGACGCCACGGGGCAAAAGCTGGATGCGCTGTGCCAGCGCTTGGTCGATGCCCTTGCAGCAACGCACGCCCAATGACGAAGGGGCTTATGCCCCTTTCAACAGTCGATCCAACTGCCGGTAACCGATCGCTTCGATAAAGTGCGGCTGTGAGGGCTTGGATTCGCCTTGCAGGTCGGCCAGGGTGAGCGCGACGCGCAGCACGCGGTGGTAGGCGCGGGCGGAGAGCTTGAGCTTTTCAAGCACGCCAGCGAGCCAGGCGCGCTCCTCTTCATTGAGGGCGCAGGCGGCTTCCAGCGCTTTACCGCTGAGCTGGCTGTTGAGTGCGCCCCGGGCCATTTGCCGCTCACGAGCCGCCATTACCCGCTCGCGCACCGCGCTGGAAGGCTCGCCTTGCGTTTGTGCGGTGAGCTGCTCGGGGGGCAGAGCGGGCACTTCCACTTGCAGGTCGATGCGATCCAACAGCGGGCCAGAGAGGCGTGCCTGATAGCGCTGAATTTGGCTGGCGCTGCACTGGCAGCGTTGGCGCGGGTCGCCCAGGTGGCCACAGGGGCAAGGGTTCATCGCGGCAACGAGCTGAAATTGGGCGGGGTAGCGACGTTCGTGGCTGGCGCGGGAGAGGTGGATTTCGCCCGTTTCCAGCGGTTGGCGTAATACTTCCAAGACGTTACGAGAAAACTCCGGCAGCTCGTCCAAAAACAGCACGCCGTGATGCGCAAGCGATATTTCACCCGGTTTGGGTTTCGAGCCACTGTCATTTTCAGCAATTAGTGCGACCCTCAGGGCGTAATATCGGGCTATTATGGTAGTCTGTACAGGATTGAGTGCGACAGAATTAATAGCAATTGATGCGACAGGTCTTGTTTTATTCAACATTTGGTGCGACTGCCCATGCCACTGCCTACATCCGTTCGTAAAATCGGCCCTACCCGACGAAGTGTGTCTGGCTACTATGCCTTTCGCGGGGAGGAGTCTATTGCGTTCGAGTCGACGCTCGAACGTGATTTCCTCATCAAGGCTGACTTTGATGTGAGCGTCCTTGGTGTGATATCCCAGCCGTGCGAGATCCCGTTTCATCATCCCGTGACCGGTAGGCGCTACACCTACACACCTGACTATTTGGTTTATTACCGTCTCGGTAACCGTCATTACAGGGATTACCCAAAACCTCTCCTGGTGGAGGTCAAACCACGGGAAAAGTGGCAAGCACATTGGCGTGAATGGTCGCCTAAATGGAAGGCGGCGATACGGCATGCCAACAATGAGGGCTGGGCGTTTCGCATTCATGATGAAAGCCGCATTCGTGATAAGACCTTGGACAACATTACCTTCCTAGCGCGCTACAAGCGGATGGTGTTTCCCTCTGTCGAAAGCCAGGCAGTCCTCAACACGGTGAGGGAAATGGGGGTGGCGACCTTGGATTACCTGCTTTCTCGGCACTTTATGGGCGATATTTACCGGGCAGAGGGGATTGCGCATTTATGGCATCTACTGGCGACTCGGCAGTTAGATTGCGATATGGCCCAATCCTTCAGTCCTCTATCGGAGGTATGGGTACCCGATTATGAATAACCATCGTGGCAGCGCAACTGAACCCAATAACGGCGTCGCCCAAACACGCCAACACTTGCAGATTATGGTGGGTGAGCAGGTTCAGAAAGATGGCACCGTTTACCGAATTTCCCAGGTGCTCGATTTTGAGACAGTCATTGGCATTGCCGTTGAGTCCGGGCGTAGTTGCCCGCTTCGCATCAAAGAACTAGCGCCTCTCAATAGCGGGTCCGTATCCCCTGAGCAGGATATGTCCGAGATTGGGGATGCCGATTGGCGGGAGGCCGAGCATCGCTTTTCCATCATTAAGCCCTTGGTGGATCGCCATACGGTGGGGCGGGATGCAGCGGAGGAGCGTGCGAAACAAACGGGGGTTGATACGGCTACGATCTACCGTTGGTTGAAGCGGTATAAAGCGACGGGCTCGGTGCTCGCATTGATTCCTCAAAAGCCAGGGTGGAAGAAGGGAAAGTCGCGTATTCCCGCGCATGCCGAGGCAGTGATTCAGGAAGTCATCAAAGAGGTGTATTTGACGCTGCAGCGTCCGTCCGCACAAAAAGCGGTACAGGAAGTCATGCGGCGCTGCCATGAACGGCGCATCGACCCGCCGAGCCCTGGTACCGTTCGTGCTCGTCTGCGTGATATCCCAGAGCGTGACCGGTTGCGTGGCCATGGTTTTAGAGACAAAGCCATTAACAAGTTCCAGCCGGCTGCCGGAAAATTTCCCAATGCGGACTATCCGTTAGCCGTTATGCAGATTGACCACACGCCTGCCGATATTATTTTGGTCGATGACGTGTATCGCAAGCCGATTGGTCGCCCATGGATTACGTTGGCCATGGACGTGTTTACTCGCATGGTCACGGGGTATTACTTGTCGTTTGACCCGCCCTCTGAAACATCTGTCGGCATGTGTGTGGCGCACTCCATGCTTCCTAAAGATGAGTGGTTGCTACTGCATAATGTGGAGGCTGAGTGGCCGGTATGGGGCACACCCGCCACGATTCATGTCGATAACGGCCCAGATTTTCGCTCTGAGACGTTTCGGCGCTCATGCCTAGCCTATGGGGTCAACCTTGAGTTTCGGCCTGTTAAGCAGCCTCGTTATGGTGGCCACATTGAGCGGGTACTGGGCTCTCTTCTAAAGGAAATCCATAACCTGCCTGGGACGACCTTCTCCTCCATTAAAGAGAAAGAGGGATACGATCCAGAGAAGCACGCGGCCATGACGAAAAGCGAGTTTGAAGAGTGGCTGGTGACGTTGATTTGCAAGGTTTACCACCAGCGCCTTCATTCTGGGATTGGTATGTCGCCGATGAAAAAGTGGGAAATTGGTGTGTTTGGCAATGCGGATGTGCAGGGAGTGGGATTAGCGCCGAGGCCTGCTGACAGGCTCTCTGTATTGCTCGATTTTTTGCCCAGCTTTCAGCGTACGATCCAGACCTTTGGTGTGACCATCGATGGCATAAACTATTACGATGAAGCGCTAAGACCTTGGATCAATGCCAAAGATCCAGACATGCCAGACAAGAAACGCACCTTTGTTTTCCGGCGCGACCCTCGCGACATTAGTGTCATTTGGTTCAAAGACCCGGAGCTCGGGCACTATTTTCGCGTGCCCTTTGCCAATCTTGCCCTCCCCTCGATGAGTGTTTGGGAGTATGCCCAAGCTAAAGCGCGCCTTCGGCAGGAAGGAAGAAACTCGGTCAATGAGACTGAAATTCTACGCGCTATTAGTGAGCTGCGAACCCATGTGGAGGAGTCGCAAGCACGTACTAAGCGAAGTCGCCGTCAGGCACAACGACGTAAAGAGCATGAGAAGAAGGTGACGCCTGCAGATCCCCTTTTACATGCGCCCTCAACTGCGGCCCCTAAAGAGACACCCGCTCAAGGGGACGGTCTTTTAACGGGTGATATCGATGTGAACTGGGACATAGCATGAGCACACACCTTCATCCTGATCTTCGTCACGTCTTGGGGCTGTCCGCTAAAGAGCGAATGGAGTTTATGGATCAACCGCGCTGGTTGGGCTATCCATTGGCCAATCGTGTCATTGAGGTCATGCGTGGGTTGATGGAGAAGCCCAGTCGTCCTCGTATGCCTAACCTCTTGCTCGTGGGTGACTCCAACAACGGAAAGACAACCATCGTTCAACGGTTTCGTAAGCAGTACGGTGAAGGCTACGTGAATGAAGACGTAGAGCCCGTGAAGCCTGTTGTTGTCACTCAGGCTCCCCCGAGTGCCGATGAGAAAAGTCTGTATATCGCAGTGCTAGAGAGTTTCTGGGCTCCCTACCGGCCTACAGATCCTGTTCCCAAGCTGCGCTACCAGGTGATTCATCAACTGCGTGCTTGCCATACGCGCTTACTGATCATCGATGAGTTTCACTCTCTGTTAACCGGTGGTGCTGTTAAGCAGCGCGAAACGATGAATGCCATTAAGCTTTTATGCAATGAGCTAATGATTCCCATCGTTGGTGTGGGGACGCAAGATGCTGTGCGTGTGCTGCATTCAGACCCACAGCATGCGAGTCGCTTTGATGTGGTCGCGTTACCAAAGTGGGAGCTCAATCAGGAGTTTCAGAAGCTGCTCGCTGGCTTTGAGAAGATATTACCTCTCAAACATCCTTCCCAACTGCATGAGCCCCAATTGGCGACCCAGCTCCACGCGATTTCTGGCGGTAATTTGGGTGACCTGCACCGGCTGCTGATTGAGTGTGCAAATGCCGCTATTTTGTCTGGAGCTGAGTGCATCGATGAGAAAATTATTCAGAGTAAATCATGGGTGCGGCCCACCCGTGGCATTAGGGAAGTGATGCTGTAATGACCTGGGCGCTGAGTGTGCCCCTGCTGCCTGAGGAGTCCCTTTCATCATGGCTCGTTCGGGCGGCGTTGCGACAGGGGTGTGATCCTTTGTCGCTCACCGGGGCTATTTGGCCAACATGGCGTATATGGACGAGGGACATTGATAGGGAAATACCCCTCGCAAGAATGCGCCCATTAGTGAATGCCTCGGGGATATCTTCCGCTAAGTTTCAGAAAGCGGGGATGCGGGACGATTGTGAGAAAGTGGTCGGTTACTCGTTACCGGAAACCCGGACTTGGCCCTGGTTGTTGGCACTCGGCAGCCGAAATCGAACCCGCCATGGAGGACAACAGGTATGCACGTTGTGCTTGGCAGAGGACTCAACCCCCTACTTGCGCCGGCACTGGCGATTCGCTTGGCACACTGGGTGCCGCTTTCATGGGGTGCAGCTGGTAGATGAGTGCCCAGCATGCAAGGCCCCTATAGAGCCCCATCGCCTGACAGCGGAAGATCAACATTTAGCTCAATGCAGCCGGTGTCATAACGATTTTAGAAAGGCGGTATGCACGTCGCCTTTACCTGAAGCGTTCAGTGTTCAAGTGATGGCTGATCGTGTGTTAGAACAGGATAAGGTGACGTTTAGGCAGGCCTCTATCGCACCCGCCGATTGGTTTTCTATGGTGGCCTTTTTTATTGGCGTTATACGGCGTGCAAGTCGGCGGCCTGTGTCACCCCTGGCCGATGCGCTTCTTTCATTGGGCATTTCGGTTACGGATTGCCGAATGCCTGTGTCTGGCCTGGCGTTTGAGCTGCTGGCTGTCAGCGAGCGTAGTGCCTTATTGGTAGCGTTGGAACGCTTGCTCAGTATGGGCCTTGAAGAAACGTTCAGCGTTCTGGTCGCGTGCAATGTCAAAACGAGCGCGCTTCATGATCCCCGAAGGTCGCCCCCCGTTGTGTTGTTGCCGCTGCTATCACGGTTATCTCACCACCCTCATGGGCCGCATCGCCGCCGTGTTCCCCCGGCTTGTCGCCCCATGTCGGAACGCGCTGTTAGAGCCTCATGGGCGCGTTTAAAACGCAGAATGAAAGCGGAGCCAACCTCTTGAATCAACACCAAACGGTCGACTGCGATGAGTGTGGCCGAGAAGTCTCCAAATTGTGGCGACGCCATAAAGGGCACGGCTACTGTTCAACTTGCTATGCTCGTGTGTTTAAGCGGCGGATGTGCCCACGATGTGGTGAGTTAGCCCGTCTGCCTAAGAATGACCCAGACGCCGTCTGTCGTCAGTGCAACGTTGACAAACCGTGTGCACGATGTGGAAAAGCCAGTTCAGACTACAACATCGGCAAGGTCACTCCCTACGGCCCTGTCTGTATCGCCTGCGCTCCCTATTTCAAAGAACCAGAGCCCTGCGAGGCGTGTGGGAAAGCATCTCAACGTCTTACCCGAGTGGCGCGTATGGGGCATGATCATCGCTTATGTCCACGCTGTTCGACAGCAGACCACGGTACCTGTTCTGCATGTCGTCGACATCGTTTATTGGTGGTGGCACCCAACGGGGATGCGTTGTGCAAAGCCTGTAATGAGCAAGGGGAAATTGCCTGCCCATCGTGTGGTAATCCCATGCCAGCGGGTCGAGGTGATGCCTGTGAGCCCTGCTATTGGACGCGAACATGCCGTAAACGCATCACCATTGGCCAAGCCGGTATCACTACCAAAGCGTTAAGTGAGGCCTTTGGGGAATTTGGTGAATGGCTGATTCGTATCACTGGGCCGCATAAGGCTGCCCTCAAGATCAATCATTTCTTCTCGTTCTTCCTTGAGCTCGACCAGGCATGGTCACGGATACCGAGCTATTCGGAGCTACTTCATCACTTCGGGGCGGAGGGCTTGCGGCGTGTGAGGCTTCCCATGCGATGGTTGCATGAAGAGCAAGGGGTAGAGCCGGATCACCAAGCAAAGCGGATCGACTCAGAGAAAAGACGTATTCAAGCGTGTCTCAGTTCTATGCCGTTCGCTTCGCTATCAGACCAAGTGCTGCAAGCCTATTGGCTGCAATTGGAAACCCGTATAGAGGCGGGCAAAACGTCCCACACCTCCGCACGACTTGCACTAAGAGCGGCAGCCGCATTGCTACTCGCTACTGACCGGGAGGGGCAGCGACTGCCTCAACAGGGCGATGTGGACAACTATTTGCATGCGGTGCCCGGACAAGCAGCCTCGGTCACGGGGTTTACTAATTTCTTAAATCGCCAACATGCCACCACGTTGGCTCCTCGGGTGGATGTAAAACGGGCAAGAAAGCGGCGAAAAGAAACACTAGCCCGCACCCTGATGACGATGGCCCGGTGTGCTGATCAAGGAGAGGCCTGGAGGGAGGCATGGATCGTTGCTGCCATGGAGTATTTCCATGACACAAAATTAACGCAGAAAATGCTTCGACAACAGACCGTAGAGCGGACGACAGACGGGATACAGGTGGTAGTGGGTGGCGTTACCTACTGGCTGCCTCTGGATATTGAGTGCTAAGACACTGATAGCGCGCAGTCACTTGGAGGGCCCCGCGACTCTGTAGGCGAATGTCGCCCCGCCGTTTGGACGGGGCTATGGCTCTCTACCTATATGCCAGGGCTCAACGGGGTGCCAAAAGGCGTGTCATGACCGTTGAGATGACGTCAAAACCAGGTCTTCATAAATGCCCTTGATAGCCTTCTCTTCTGGGCTGTGGCGCTGTGGCTCCTGTTCCTGCTTTGGATGTAGTGGGGTTATAAGCCCGTTAGAGAGTGACAGGACATCGCTGAGCTGCTCGTAATCGAGGTTTACGTTATCGACATTGTATTGGTTAAGGCGTGTCATGGTCTCTGTGAGTGCGGTCATACTGTGCTCTTCTTCTCCAAGCGGCGGAAAGGCTTGAATCAGCGGCTGACCGCCTTCCCAACCTATCTTGATCGGCTGATTGATGATGTTGACTTGGGTGCCGGGTGGAATGCGGTCAAATATAGATTCGATGTCTTTGGGTAACATGCGGATACAACCTCGGCTTGCGCGCATGCCAATGCCATCGGGCTGGTTGGTGCCGTGAATCAAATAGCCATCGAAGCCTAGGATGATGGCATGGTCTCCTAGCGGGTTATCGGGGCCGGGCGGTACAACGCTTGGTGCGGTTTCGCCGCGTGCTTCCGCTTCACGTTTTACCGACTCAGGCGGGTACCATGCGGGGTTTTTAATGTTCATGGTGGTCTCGGTCACACCAAGGGGTGTATCAAACCCTTCGCGACCGATGCCGATAGGATAGGTCTCAACGCGCGGTGTCTCACCGGTTTTGACATCTGGGTAGTAGTAAAGCCGCAGCTCGGCGATATTGATGACGACCCCAGTACGCTCGACATTCGGCAGGATGAAGCGTCCTGGAATGGTTACTTCAGTACCCACTCCGGGCACCCAAATACTGACCTCTGGGTTAGCACGTACAATCTCCTGGTAGCCAAGGTTGTGACGTCTGGCAATATCAATCAGAGTATCCTCGTAATTCTTCACGATGAAGGTGTCAGCCTCTCCGATAATATTGCCTTCCTCAGGTAGCGGGTAATGCCCCTTGGGCCATTCCGTCTCCTGGGCAGTGGAAGGTTGTGCCGCCATGGCGACAGGGAGCCATGCCAGAAACGAAACCATCACACTCACGATGAAGCCGATCTGCATTGGCCATGGGAGGAATCTCTTAAGTATTGCTGCGTTCTTTGCCAAGAGCATCGCTAGGTTCCTTTTTCATCTAATGCGTCGTTTTTTGATCGAGATAAGTTCAGTTGTAACCCGAGCAGTGTCAGCACCGCAGCGAGTATCCAAGCGGGGCCACTACCGGTGCGTGTGAAAGGAGTTAGGCCCTGCATCGGGGTCACCTCGCCCGTTAAACTGGCCTGTTCAAACTGTGGGGCACGGGCTGTGACGTGACCTTGTGAATCGATGATGGCCGTCACGCCATTACTGGTAGCTCGAAGTAGGTGACGACCATTTTCTAAGGCACGTAGACGCGCCATTTGAAGATGTTGGTGTGGGCCAATGGAGCGCCCAAACCACGTATCGTTGGAAACCGTTAATAGCAGCTCGGCATTACGCGCCTGTTGGGCGACATGGTCGGCAAAAATGATTTCGTAACAAATGGCATTGCCAATGGTGGCTCCAGCCACGTGTAACGGAGCCTGTTCGCCTGACCCTGGGGTCAGGCGAGGTACTGGCAAGTCGAAAAAAGCAAGGGTGCCAGCGAGGAGACTTTGGAATGGCAAATACTCGCCAAAGGGCACCAAGTGCGCCTTCTGGTATTCGCCCTGCACATCATTTAGCCCTATGACGCTGTTATAAGAGCGCCCTTCACTGTCGCGTTGCAAAATGCCGGTCAACAAGGCGGTGTCAGGCCCCAGGTCGGACGCTACTTGCTCAAGTATTTGCTGTGCTTCCTGCTCAAGCATGGGAAGGGCTGCCTCAGGCCAAACGATGAGATCGATATCCCTTGCTTGCTCCCGTGTCATCGTCGTGTAGATACTGATCGCTTCGCGCTGCCCTTGGGCAGTCCACTTAATGCGCTGGTCAAGATTCCCTTGCAGCAATGCCACCCGGATGGGCTTGCCAGCCGGGGTTGTCCATTGGGCGGGCAATAGGAATGGAACGATCCACAAGGCGGCCATTGGGACAAGGAAACTCCAGCGGCGACGCAGTACCTCTACCCCTAACGTACCTGTCAGCGCGGTCATGAGTGACAGCAAGTACACACCACCAACGGGCGCCCATGGGGCTAGTGGAGAATCAATCTGAGAGGTGCCCAGCAATAACCAGGGAAAGCCGGTGAGCATCCAAGTGCGTAGCCATTCGCTCACCACCCACATACCGGCAAAGCTAAGAAAGGCGAACCGTGGCCCCGTGATGCGTCGATAGAGCCCAAAGGGGACTGCAAAGAAGAGCGCCAGGACGCTGACAAAAAGAGTGGTGAGGAGCATCGCCACCAAGGCCCCGGTGCCACTGAAATCGTGAATAGCAACGAAGACCCACGACGTGCCTGAACCGAACAGGCCTACCCCATAGCACCACCCACGCAGGGTGGCCATGGCGGGCGTTAGCGACGCTATTCTCCAATAGACCAGTGCCACGCTCACTGGGCCAAGCCACCATAGGGAAAAGGGGGCGGCACTCAAGGTGGTCAGCACCCCAGCGGCGAGCGCTACAACGCAATCGACTATTGGTGAGGAGCGCCCAGCAAAAAGCGTATATTCTTTATCTTTATCGACCACATCCATAGCGTTACTCAGAGCGCTTAAAAGCAGGACTTTCACGCCATAACGCCACCGCGAACATCAATACACCGGCAAATAGCGCGATATCGGCCATGTTAAAGGCGGGCCAATGCCATTCGCCCCAGTAAATGTCCAGATAGTCGACGACGTACCCTCGCGCTAAGCGATCAACAGTATTACCGAGCGCGCCGCCAAGAATCAGGCTGTACGCACAGGCCTCCAAGCGCGACAGGGGTTTGCATAGCTGCACAACCAATACGACGACCACCACCAACGCTAAACCAAGAAAGAGGTAGCGCTGCCAACCCCCTGCTTCTGCGAGAAAGCTGAAAGCGGCTCCTGTGTTCCCGGTATAAACCCAGTTAAAAAACGGCGTTAGCGGAATGACTTGGCCAAACGACATCTGGGCATGCACAATTTCCTTGACCAGTTGATCGGCTAGAGCCATCACGCAAGCTAATGTGAACCATGGCCAGCGACGTGAAGGGCTATCGTTTGGCGCTGTTCTCATGACGTTGTTTTTCCTTGTGACAGGCCTGTCATTGCGGTACTGGGCGAAAAGCGGTAACCCAGCAGTCGCATGGCGTTCAACGTCACCAGGACGGTAGCACCGGTATCGGCCATCACCGCAATCCACATGCCGGTAATACCCAGCGCCGTTGTAACTAGGAAAATGGCTTTTAAGCCAAGGGCGAGAACAACGTTGGTTTTCACATTGCGCAGCGTGGCACGAGAGAGGTCTATCAGCTCAGCGATGCCGGTAACGCGGTTCTTGAGCAAGGCTGCATCGGCGGTTTCCAACGCCACATCCGTGCCACCCCCCATCGCGATACCCACATCTGCTGCCGCGAGTGCCGGTGCATCGTTGATGCCATCGCCTACTTTACCGATGGGGCCACGGCCTGCCGCTTGCCAGTCTCGAACATACGCTGCCTTGTCTTCAGGCATTAGTTCGCCGTACGCTTCAATGCCTAAGCGACCCCCCGTGGCAGCGACGGTGCGGGCATTATCACCGCTGAGCATGACCGCCTGTACGCCTAAACGGGATAGCGCCGCTAGGCCTTCCATGGCATCTTCGCGTGGCTCATCGCGAACCGCGATCAAGCCCAGTAAACGCTCGCCTTCGACGAGGAGAGCGAGGCTCTTACCGGCTTCTTCTAACGCGACAATCCGAGCACTGAGACTTTCCTCAAGGATGACTTTCTCGTGAAGGTGACGAGGCGTCATTAAGCTCAGCTCGCGACCCTCCACCTGGCCGGAAACACCGCGCCCCGCCAGAGCGCGGCCGCCGGTGACGGTGGGGAGGTTGATGCCCGACTGTCGGGCATGCTCAACGATAGCCGTGGCGATAGGGTGACTGGAATCCCGCTCTATTGCGGCGGCGAGCCGCAATACGCTGTTATCGTCTTCCTCAGCAATCCAAGACTCCACATCTGTGACTCTTGGGGTACCCGCAGTGAGGGTGCCCGTTTTATCTAATGCCACCAAGCGAAGCTTACCTAACTGTTCAAGAACGGCTCCCCCTTTGATCAGTAGTCCGCGCCGAGCTCCCGCCGAGAGACCGGCGGCGATGGCGGCAGGGGTGGAAATGACTAACGCGCAGGGGCATGCGATTAACAGCAATGCTAACGCACGGTAAATCGACTCCGACCATGCCATGGTCGATACCAGCGGTGGCACTATCGCCATCAGTAGGGCGAGTAAGACGACGGCGGGCATATAGTAATACGCAAAACGATCAATAAAGCGTGCTATCGGTGCCTTGGCGGCCTGTGCTTCTTCAACCAGACGAATAACGCGTGCGATCGTATTGTCATCAGCGCCTCGTGTTACCTCCACCTCCAGGGCGGCATCAAGATTCACTGTGCCAGCAAAAATGTCATCACCAGGCGCTCGCGAACGAGGTATGGACTCGCCGTTTACCGGCGACTCGTCAATGTCGGAGGTGCCCACCAGGATGCGTCCATCGCAGGGTACGCGATCACCGGGCCGCACCAGCACACGCTGACCGGGTTTAAGTGACTCCGCCGAGACATCACGCAGATGGCCGTTGTCCATCAGCCTCGCCGTTGAGGGTGTTAAGTTTGCCAAGGCTGAGATACTGCGGCGCGCCCGTGACGCAGCTACCCCTTCGAGTAGCTCACCTACGGCGAACAAGAACACGACCATCGCAGCTTCAGCAGCAGCATTGATGGCCAATGCGCCAACCGCAGCGATGCACATCAGCATCTCGATGGTAAAGGGGTTGCGCATTTTGAGGGCGCCCCAGGCACTCTGCGCAATGGGCATTAAGCCGACCAGCGTGGCCAGAATGAACGGCACATTACCCAGCGCAGGCCATGCTAAACGAAGCGCGAAGGCTACGATCAGCAGATTTCCCGTGATAATGACCAAGCGCCCTTTAGCGGTTTGCCACCAAGAGGATGAAGCACCAGATGCGCGTGTTTGGCCAGCAGGGGAAGTCACTTGATAGCCTAGTTCGTTCAGGATGCCCTCAATGGTCTGTTGCGAGGGGCCTCCATGATCGCGCTGGTGAATCTTCACCGATCCTGTGACGGAGCTTGCCGTGACTTCCTCAATGCCGTCCAGCCGCTCTAGCGCCGACACAACCTTGCGCTCACAACCGCCGCAGTCCATGCCTTCAACACGCAGTGTCAAGACGGTAGGCGCTGTCGCCTGCGTTGATGTTTTCATGGTGCCTCTTCTCCCAATGAGCTATGGTTTTGAAGTGTAAACCTTGTAGCAACTACAGCTTCAAGCCCTGCGTAAGGAGTTTTACCATGTCGATGATGGGGCAAAGTATCAGCATTGGTGAGTTAGCACGACGAGCCGATTGCAAACCTGAAACGGTTCGCTATTACGAGCGTATTGGGCTGTTGCGCGATGCGACACGAACCGGCGGAGGACAGCGCCGCTATGGAGACGACGCTGTGCGGCGCTTGACCTTTATTCGTCATGCCCGTGACTTTGGCTTTTCGGTGGAGTCAGTGCGAGAGCTTTTGGCCATGTCAGATCAACCTGATATGCCTTGCCAAGAAGTCGATGCCATCGCCACGCATCACCTAAAGAAAGTGGAGTCCCGCCTTCAACGACTGTCCATACTGCGTGAGGAGCTTCAACGGATGGTCACACAGTGTGCCGGTGGTAAAGTGGAAAGCTGCCGAATCATTGAGGTCATCAGTGATCATCAGCTCTGTATCACTGAAAAATCGCACGGAGGGGCTCACGACTTGGGTTAGCACTAACGCTACGCCCCACGCCCAATGGTTAGCCCAGCGAAACATCCAAAAACAGCATGAGTACCAATCCGATGGAGAGGCCCAGCGTGGCCTTTTTTTGGTGCCCGCTCCGATGAGTTTCGGGAATAATCTCATGACTGATCACATACAACATCGCCCCCGCTGCAAAGGCCAACCCCCAGGGCAGTAGCGCTTGTGACATGCTGATGACTCCAGCGCCTAATAAGCCACCCAACGGCTCAACAAGCCCCGTAAGGGCGGCAATCGTCCATGACCGCCAACGTGAATAGCCCACGCTTAGCAGTGATACTGCTACGGCCAGTCCTTCTGGGGCATTCTGAAGTCCAATGCCAATCGCTAGCGGCATGCCTCCTTCGCTTCCCCCTGCGCCAAAGGCCACGCCAACGGCCAGCCCTTCTGGCAGGTTGTGTATCGTAATGGCAATAATAAACAACCAGATACGACGTAGTGAGGCAGCCTCTGGCCCTTCTCGCCCCTGTTCGAAGTGCTCATGAGGTAAGAGTTCGTTCAGTAGTGCGACCATTCCAATCCCTAGCAAGATGGCCGCACAGGCAATGGCAGCAGGTACCACGCTACCTCCGTAACGCAGCTCCGAGGCTTCTAAGGAGGGTATGATCAGTGAGAAGAAAGAGGCCGCTAGCATGACGCCAGCGGCGAACCCCAACGCTAAATCGCGAACACCACGATTCGGTGTTTTGGTAAACAAGACGGGAAGCGCCCCGACAGCCGTCATCAAGCCCGCGGCAAGGCTTCCCAATACCCCCATGGTGACGAGAGAAACCTCTTCCATACCGATTACCTGTCTTGTGGTAGATGAGTGATCACAGCGCTAGGGTTCCATAACGAGGCAAGCACACGTTCACGTTACTAACAATCCATGCAACGTTGCTAAGCACGGGTGGTTACGGCTCGTTAAACGAGATCAAGTCATAAATGGACGCCGTGCCGATAGCTTGTTCCAAGCGATCTCTTGCCTCGTAAAGTGACGCTTGATATTCACCTTGAGTCGGCTGCTCACCCAACATGATGCGTTGACCTTGACCAAGGGGATCAACAGGCTGGTCATTGACTCTCACTTCGTAATGCAGGTTGGGACCCGTGGCGACCCCGGACGAACCTACCTCTCCGAGCGACTCTCCCGCATTAACTAAATCCCCAACCACTAGCTGTGGAGAGAATCGGCTAAGGTGTGTGTAGCGACTAATGGCCCCTGTGTCGTGTTCCACCTCGATCACCTGCCCGTATCCCCCTTGGCGCCCCATAAAGGATACGCGCCCAGGTGCGGTAGCAATGACTGGCGTTCCCGTTGGTGCAGCCAAATCAATTCCATTATGAGGGCGCACCCCTCCATACACAGGATGTCGCCGATTCCCAAAGCGAGACGTTAAGCGAGCACTAAGCACAGGCAAACGCAACGTGCTTAGCAGGGTATTGCTTTTGAAAAGAGCAACGTCCCCCTTTGGAGTGACCGGCCATATAACCTCTAAGGGCTCTGCCTGATCAGGCAGAGCGGCATAACTGAGGCGTGGTGGCCCAACACGGGTGCCGTCCTGGCGTCGATCTTCCTCCCACACTAATTGAATACGTTCCTTGCCTGAAAACTCCAGCGGTGCTGCGATAAACTCGCTGAGCAGTGTTTCCAGTTTACTGGCGAAACGCGTAGGGACACCTTCTGCTGCTAAAGCCTCGTAGAGGGTGGTATCAATGATGACATCACGCCCAAAGGTTAGGGTATCAACGCTATCAAGCGGTAATGTGCCTTCTTGCTCGCTAGCCGCCTGTAACTTGACAGGGCTAAGTTCAGACGGAGGCAATGACAGATGCGTTTGCCAATTGGCTTCGGCTAGCAAGGGGTAAAAGCCCACCAAGCCTAGTAACCACCAGCGCTGCATCACTGGCCATCCTCTTCCCCAGAGATCTCCGCTACTTCACTCTCGACGGCATCAATCAGCTCTTGCATACCAAAGGGGTCTAAAGGCTCGCCATTGACAAAAAAGGTAGGTGTTTGGCGAATCTGATTGGCTCTGACATCCGCCATGTCTTGGTCAATCACCGCCTGCACTTCAGCAGAAGTCAGTTGCTCTTCGGCAGCCGCTAGATCAAGGCCCCCTTGGCTCGCGATATCAAGGATAGCGGATTCATCAAAACTGCCATGCGAGGCCCATTGATCCTGGCGAGCCAGCAGTCTCTCCAGTACCGGTTCAAAGACGCCCTGACGACGAGCGACTTCTAATACTCGAATGGCCTTATCAGATACGTCGCCGTGGAAAGGAGTGTAGCGCACGATGAGCCGCACTTTTTCTGGGTAAGTTTCCAAAATACTTTTTGTCAGGGGGTAGAAAGCACGGCAGGCTTCGCAAGCCGGATCGAAGAATTCCACAATCGTCACCGGCGCGTCTTCTCGACCCAAAATGGGGGAGTGTGAACGTACCAGTGAGTCCTCGGCCTGGACACCATTCTCTTTTGCTGCCTGAGCCTGCATGTCCAGGAGGGCAGGTTTTGATACGGCGACGATCGCAGCGGTCAGCAATAATGTACCGGCCAATATAAAAGACGCTTTTTTGAACATGTTTCACTCTCTGTCTCAATGATGGGGTGGAAAAGTCGGGTTGAAAAACAAGCCAATCGCTATGGGAGTAAGCCCCCACTACCAACCTGAGCCGGGAGCCGGCCTCGGTCTGTCACTCATGCCCATATAGATTGGCATTTTGATGCGCGTGGTCACTATGCTCAAACTCTAGGCTGGAATGAGCAATATTGAAGCGCATTTTAAGCTGCTCCTTGATCTCTGCTTTGACGGATTCAAGCTGCTGCCAGCCGGTTTCTGTCAGAACCACGTGGCAGTCAAGGGCTGCCATGTTTTCCTGCATCTGCCATAGATGCACATGGTGAATATCATGGACTCCCTCGATATCTCGTACGGTCTCAACGACTACCTGCCCGTCAATATCCGGGGGAGATCCCAGCATAAGCGTACGGATAGGGCCACCAATTTCAGAGAAGGCAAGGTAAAGAATATATAGCGCAATCCCTATCGTGATCGCGGGGTCTACCCAGCGCATGTCGTACAGTAAAATAAGCGAACCACCGATAATCACAGCGATGGAAGCAAACGCATCCGATAAGTTATGCAGAAAAAGGGCGCGGATATTGACACTCCCTTTTTGCATTGACCACGTGAGCATGGCGGTTAGGGCATCGACGACAAGCGCGACGCCACCAATAATCACGATCGTCCATCCCTCTATCTCAGGAGGATCGATCATCCGCATAGCGCCTTCGTAAATCAGGTAGACGCCGACAATAATGAGGGTTGTGTAGTTGATGAGTGCTGCCACTATCTCGATCCGGCCATAGCCAAAAGTCATGTGCGCATCGGCGGGCCGCCTGGCGATTTTACGAGCGGCAAAGGCAATGACTAACGCAGCCATGTCAGAAAAGTTATGTAACGCATCAGCGATCAGCGATAGGCTTCCCGCCATAATACCACCGACGATTTGAGCGATGGTTAAGAGCCCATTGGCCCAAATGGAAATACTGACGCGCCGGTCGCCAGAGGCAGGATCAATGTGGGGATGATCATGATGATGTCCCATCTGTTAGCTCCTCTCGAATTATCTGTTCTTGGTACTATAAAACCTCTAGCAACTAAAGCTTCAACCCTTGAGCATTGTCTATTTGTATCGCTGGATTGGGAAGCACGTCCCTTGCTCCCAAGCAAGTCATGGCGTGCTGGGCCGAAGTGATCATGTTTTAGGTACGGAGCTCAATCCACTTCTACCGGTAACGTCCAATCCACCATGAGTAGATTCATTTATTTTGTCGAGGCGCACCTTGTCTGGTTTGTAATCGTCGTCGCGGGGGGAGGCTTACTCTTTCCGGCCACCGGAATAATGCTTAAGTTCGCGATTGGGCCATTACTGGCATTACTGATGTTGATTATCAGCCTCACATTCGATGCGCATGCAGTGCGCATCGTGTTCCGAAAGCCGTCACGGCAGTTGTTGGCATTGGGGCTGGTCTATGGGCCTATGTCGATTGCCGGGTGGCTAACGGGCCGTCTATTTTTTGGAAGCGGCCCGCTGGCTGCTGGCCAAACCTTGCTCGGCACGCTGCCGACAGATGTGTCCTCTCCTCTTTTGGTACTGATGGCAAAAGGCAATGTGGCGCTTGCCGCTGTTTTCAACGCAGTCAACACCGCGTTATGTCCGTTTATTGTTCCCTTCCTGTTTTTATGGCTCACCGGCCTTCAGTTAGACGTGCCGCTTGGATCAATTATTCTTGAATTAACACTAATCGTGCTTCTTCCTACCGTGATTGGGGTCAGCTTGCGTACAAAGTTCTCGGCTTTCTTTGCACGGCATGATTCAGCGTATGCAGGGATAGGGTCGATTCTGTATCTGCTGATCCTACTCGCCGTGGTCGGGCCGAATGCCACCACGATCATTGGCTATGGCTGGTATGCGTTTGTGATTGCGGGCGCGGCCCTGTGCCTCAATTTGATTGGGTACCTGGTAGGTATGTCCTCACGGTTACTCACCTCTGATCGCAAAGAGGTGATTACCTATCTTTTCACGGTCAGTAAAAAGGAATTCAGCATCGCTGCAGCGTTTGTCGCTGTTTCCGGCTTGCCATCAGAGATCGCGATTCCAGCCGCTTTTTTTGCCGTGATTCAAATGATCACTTCGCCCATCGCAGCGAAGATCCTCGCCCGCCACTGAAGGGATGGCCGTATCGGCTCTTCGTCAGAAGAGCAACCTGCACACGGGGTGTACAGGTTGCTCTTAGCGACAAAACAGACACCGCTACTCATAAAGGTGGCAAATAGTACCTATGCTAAGTCACTGCGACCAATACTGACCTTGCTAAAAGCATTTAACACAGAGGCTTCGCAGGGTATCTGTTCCTTTTTGGATTTAGGGTGCTTGAACGTATCGGCGAATCCTGGGCAGTGACCAACTAGTTTTTGGACAACACCTTCTACGTGCCGCACGTTAGACAGCACTTGGCGTAACCACTGCTCGAAGCTGCCTTGGTGGCTCAGCGTGAAGACTAAACCTTTATAGGAAGGAGGCTTGGATGCCTCCTCGCTACCGCCAGCTCTGGGTTTTGGAGGGCGTCGTTGGATCTCCATGAGATAGAGCGTTTGATCTAACACATGCACCCGAACGACGAGCACCCCGCGAGGTACCTTGGTCTGAGTATCAATGTAAACCCAATTAGCGACTGACGTTTCCACCTCCTCGTCTATTTCGAAAGGTTCGAGGCTGATCAACCGAGGGTCGGGGGAAGTGCTAAAGCCGTCTTCAAAGGTAAACCAGCTAACGCCACGAATCGTTTCGGGATAGGCCGATTGCAAATAGAGAAGCGCATTCCACATATCACGTAGAAAGCCCTGTGATTCCAGTGTAATAGGAGCATGAATAGAGGCCTGTCCGACCCCTTTTCCTGATCCATGCGGCTCCCCAGTGGAGAAAATAGTTTCGTCACCCGGAACGGGGACGCCTCGTGTATCGGGCACATTATTTCGAGTATATCGTTTATCCAAGACGGCGCGAGGCTTACCTAAAATAACGAATTCGTCCTCAGGAAGGTCTAGCCAAGAAGAGCCATGGTCGGGCTCTTCATCATCCGTCAGGTCAATGACATCGGGGATGTCTTGAAGCTGATGATAGGGAAATTGAGTGGGAGCATCATCGCCATCGGTGGCTGGTACTGTCGTTGACTTCTCTCTTTCGCGGTGGATCGTGGCACCATCGGGCTGCGTACAGCCTAATATCTGCAAGCCTAGGAATGTGTTGCCACCATCAATTGGAACGCCAGAAACAGAGATTTCCCCGCTGCCTTGAAACCATGGGGTGGCTTTTAAAAGCATCTCATCTGGCGTGGAGCTGGTTTCAAATTGTGAATATATATATTTTGCAGCGCGCTTGGCATACGGATCGTACAACATATGCGCGAGCAAAATGGCATCGTGTTTATGAACATGATAGGTAAATTTGACAGGCCACGTACCTGGGGATGCAGGCGCATCAAGCGGTCGATAAAGACGTTTTTTGACTTCTTCCCAAGGGTAAGTGGCGAGCACTCGCTTGATTTCAGAAGATCGGCCGTAAACGCGAATAAAAAATTCTGTGCAAGGGATGAGCAAGTGTTTGCCATCTGGAAGGTCAAATTCAATCAGGTATGTTTTGTGCTGATTTTTCTGGGGTAAGTAGTTCGAGTCATGAAAAGCGGTATAGAGGCTTCGTCCTGATTGTCGTAAATCATCTAAGGTGACAATTCGCCAGCCGCCTGGAGAAAAAGAAACGGAGAATTTTCTTTCCTCGTAGGCAATACGCGAGCTACTCACGCCCTTTTCCCATACTGACCCTATTCTCAATAGCCCAAGATGCGTTAAGACAGTCTCACGTCTCATCACGCCTCCTAAGTTATTTTCATGGTCGATGGTTCTTAAGAAGATATGGATTTTAGGGACGCTTCGTAAGCGATTGTTCTTAAATATAGGCCCGTACCACCAAACGACCAAGCGCTCTGCCTCGTTTTTTAGGGTGCCATCATGGAAGCTAAAGGTTCTGGATTGTTTAAGAGAAACGGTCACAAAGGCGCACTCTATGTAAACTCAACATAGAGATTGTCGCAGCAATTATTGTTTAGTCGCAACAATTGTTGGAAATGACAGCCACCGCCGACCAGCGCGGCGGCGCTCGCGCTGTGGTGGGGTTGGCGAAAGGGCCGTTGGCCCCAGTCGGCTTCCAGCGGCAAGCCGCATACCGAGCGCACGGCTGCCACTTGAAGCGCATCATCTTCTGACAGCGGCGGCAGAATGCCGGGCAAGCGGCTGGCGAGCATAGTTTTGCCGGTGCCGGGTGGGCCTGCCAGCAATAAGTTGTGGCCCCCTGCCGCGGCTACTTCCAGCGCCCGGCGCGCCTGATGCTGGCCGCGCACGTCGGCTAAGTCCGCCACCGGGGCGGTGGATTTGACGGAGGCGGAGAGCTGATGGGGCGGGAGCTTTTCCTGGCCCAACAGGTGGGCGACGACTTGCCAGAGAGAGTCGGCGGGCAGCACCGGTAAGTCGCCTGCCAGGGCGGCCTCATCGGCGCAGGCGCGGGGGACGATCAACGCTTTATTGGCGCGGCGGGTCGCCAGGGCAAACGGCAGCACGCCGGGCACTGCACGCAGCTTGCCATCCAGGGCCAGTTCGCCCGCGCACTCCATGCCTTCTAACGCATCTACCGGGATTTGGCCAGAGGCGGCGAGGATGCCCAGCGCAATCGGCAAATCAAAACGGCCCCCCTCTTTGGGTAGATCCGCCGGGGCGAGGTTGAGGGTAATGCGCTTGGTATTGGGGAAGTCAAAGCCCGCGTTGATCAAGGCGCTGCGCACGCGTTCGCGGCTCTCTTTCACGGCGGTTTCCGGCAAGCCCACCAGGGTTAATCCCGGCAAACCGTTAGCCAAATGAACCTCTACATGTACCGCCGGTGCTTCCAACCCCACGCCTGCCCGCGTGGCCACAATCGCTAGTGTCATGGCGCTCCCTCGCAACGTCTCTCAATCGGCTCACTCAGTTTAATGAGCCTGCTTGTTGGCTAAGCCTACTTTATTTCAAGCGTTGAGCGCTACTGAGGCAGTAAGGGCCGGTTGGGACTACCCAGCAAAATGGGCGTTCAGCGCAGTGGTCAGTTCGCGGGCAAAGCGCTGGGCGGAGGGGAGAGCGCCAAAGCTCCACACCGGGGGCAGGCGCAGCAGGTTGCCGTTTTGAATACTCGGCAGGTGCTGCCAGAGGCCGCTCCCTTCCAGCTGCTCTTCCACGCCTGCGGGGAGTGGGTCGACGACCACCAGCGTGGCATCGGGGTAGCGTGCCAGCGCTTCGATACCGGCCAGTGAAAATCCCCAGGCGTTGGTGGGCTGATCCCAGGCGTTGGGCAATTCGAGCTGTTCTAGCACGGCGTTGTAGAGGCTGTTCTCGCCAAACACGCGCACATGGCGGGCATCCATGAACTGCACCATCAGCAGTGGGGGCGAGTCGCTGCGCTGGCGACGCAGGTCGGCCATCAGCTGCTGGGTGTTCTCGATCAGCGCATCGGCCTCGGCGTTGCGGTCGGTCAGCTCGCCCAGTTGGCGAGTGAGGCTCTGCATCTCTTGCCACGTATCCGCACCCGGTGAGTAGAGGGCGAAGGTGCCCACTGGGGCGATTTTCTCCAGCCGGGGAATGAGCCCGGTAAACATGGGCGAGAGCAGCGTTTGCTCGGGGGGCGATTGGGCCAGCAGCTCGAAGTTGGGCTGGGTGCGCAGGCCAATATCCATCACGCCCTCGGGAATGCGCGGCTCGCCCACCCAGTCGTGGTAGGCCGGTTGCTGCGCAATGCCGCTCACGGGGGCATCAATGGCTAGCAGCGTTTCAGCAATGGTCCAGTCGATGGTGGCCCACTGGGCGTGGCTGGCGGTAGACAGCAGCAGGCTTGCCGCGAGAAGGCCGTGGCGAGCCAGGATAAGCAGTCGGGGAAAACGGCGCATGGCATTAGTACCTAGCAATAAGCGCCTTATTTAAACGAGTCTATTTATCAATTGCAAATAGAAACACCCAGGCAAGCGCAGGTTGCGTAGGCCTGGGTGTGGGCTTGGTGGGCGCTGCTCAGAAGCGGTAGTGAACGCTGGCAGTGATACCGCGTTCGGCACCGAAGTAGCAGTACTCCAGTGAGTTACACGATGCCACGTACGCTTTGTCCAACGCATTGTGCACATTCAGGCGGGTTTCGACGCCGTTCAAGCCTACTTGGCGCCAGTCGTAGCCCAGCGTGGCGTCAACCAATGTGTAATCCGGCACCGTGGCGGTGTTGGCGCGGTCGGCGGCAATGTCTGCGTAGTGGCGCACGCCTATGCCAACATCCACACCGCTCAGCCAGCCTTCCTGCACGGCATAGTGACCCCACAGCTGCACTTGGTGGCGGGGTGAGTAAATGGCGTGATTGCCCTGGTTGCCGTCGTCGCTCTTGGCGTAAGTAATGTCGGTAAAGCTGTAGCCCGCCTGAAGCGAGAGCGCCTCGGTGAGCTGCGTTTGGGCCTCCAGTTCGATACCTTGCGACTCGATCTCGCCTACAGCGCGGTAGGGGTCGGTGGGCTGCTCTTTGGTCGCCACGTTCTCCTGGCTGATGTGGAACAGCGCTGCGCTGTACTGCTGCTGTTCGTTGGGCTGGTATTTCACGCCGGTTTCCCACTGCGCGCCTTCCATGGGAGAAAGCAGGTCGCCGTTGGCATCCACAAAGCTGGTGGGGGTAAAGGCCGTCGAGTAGCTGGCATAGGGTGCGATGCCGTTATCGAACAGGTACACCACCCCGGCGCGGCCGCTAAACTGGGTGTCGCTGAGCGCGCTGGTCGCGCCGCTGTCGCGGTTGGTGTTGTCGATATTGACCCAGTCAAAACGCCCGCCCAGCGTCACGCGCCACTGGTCAATGGCGATCTGATCCTGCAGATAGACCCCGGTTTGCTCCAGCTCGTGGTTCTCCCGAACGGGCGCGTAGAACACCAGCGGCTCGCTACCGTAGACTGGGTTGAAGGCATCCAGCGAGGGGAACGCGCCGGAAGGCCAAGCAACCTCGTTCTCGCGCTGCTGGTAATCCGCGCCGAGCAGCAGGGTGTGCTCCATGAAGCCGTTGGTCAGTCGGGCTTCTAACTGATTATCCACCGTCAGGGCCTGAAGCGACTCCTCGCTGCCGGAGTAGTAGCGGGCCAGTTCGTTGGAGGTCGGCGATGCCCAGCCAAAGCCGTACACCTGATTCAGCGTCACGTCTGAATTGAGATAGCGCAGCAGTTGGCGGGCGGACACGCGGTCGTTAAAGCGATGTTCGAGGGTATAGCCAAGCATGCGCTGGGTGCGCTGATAGGCGTCGTAGTCGGCTTCGCCATCGAAGAAGTTATTGCTTATTTGGCGGCCATTGCGAGCGATCACCGCGCCTTCATAGGGTACGCCGGAGTGGTAGCCGCCCTCTGGTTCGTCTTGCAGGTAGGCTTCTACGGTGAGGCTGGTAGCGTCGGTCATGTCCCAGGTCAGCCGTGGCGCAATGGCGTAGCGCTCCTCCTCGGCTGGGCCAAACTGGGTATCGGCGGCGCTGGCAATGCCGGTGAGCCGAAACGCGACGCGCTGCTCTGCCCCCAGCGGGCCCGTGAGATCGAACGCGGCACTGCGCTGGTTATTGTTGCCGACTCTGAAGCGCAGCTCGCCGCCCGGCTCGAACTCGGGGCGTTTACTGTTAAGAGCCACCACGCCGCCCGGTGAGGCACGGCCATACAGCACGGACGCCGGGCCGCGCACCACCTCGATGCTGTCTAGAAACCAGGGGTCGATGCGCATGCTGCTATGGGAGTTGGCGTCCCCCATCACCTTCAAACCATCTAAAAAGGTGTTGCTCAAGCTGCCATCGGAGAAGCCGCGCAGCACCAGGTAATCAAAACGGTTGGAAGCCCCTATTTGATTGCTGTACACGCCGGGCGTGTAGTCGGTAGCGCGTTGCACCGTGGTGACACCGCGCTGTGTCATCTGCGTGTCGGTGATGGTTGAGACGCTCTGCGGCGTTTCAATAAAAGGCGTGGCGACTTTGGTGGCTGCTTGTTGAGCCGTCACGGTAACCGTGGCCAAGGGCGTGCTGGTTTGTGCCGCCACGGGTGACATCAGCACCATCAGCAGCGTGCTAGTGAGTGGAGCCAATAAGAACGGACGATGGGGGGAGGCCATAAGTGATCCTGAGAGGAAGTGGAATCAGTTTTATTGAGCAATGAGAATTATTACTTTTTATGGCATCGTAAAGGTATGCGTTGTGCCAAGCCAGCTATGCGCGCTGTCATAAGTGATCGCATCAAGGGAACGATGGCTTATGGCTTGTCTCGTTGAAGCTCGTGAGGGGAAATACCGAAGTGGCGCTTAAAGGCGCTCGAAAAATTGCTGGCATGGCGGTAACCGCAGCGGTGGGCCGTGTGTTGAACGCTGTGGCCTTGGCGCAACGATGCGTGCGCCTGCTCCAGGCGCGCTTGGCGAATGTAGTCGAACAGTGTGCAGCCGTAGTAGGCACGAAATTTCTGCCGCAGGCTGCTGGCGCTCATGGCGGCCTCTTTGGCTAGAGCCGCGAGGCTATAGGGCTCGGCGGGATGCTGAGTGATGCGCGCGTGCAGCGCTGCTAGGCGGCGTCTGTCTCGGGTGGAGAGGCCGTGATGCTTGGGGAGTGCGGGCGTCGTTTCCGGTAGTCCCAGGCCAATCAGTTGTATCGCGAGACCTTGCCACACGAGGGGCTGGCGCCAGGTGGTGGGTGGTTGCTCACTTATGGTGCAAAGGTGCTGGTGTAAGGCACTCGGCAGCCGCCAACGGTGCAAGGCCGGTTGGCTGCCGGGAGCGGGAAGCCCTAACGGTGCGGTCGTACGCACCGCAATATTCACGGTACTCAGGCGCGGCTGAGCCGGTTGGTGCACCGTTAGCGGTTGGTGGGCATCAAAGTGAGCGCACACTCCCTCCCCGGCACCTAGCTGCAGGTGCTGCTGGCCTATTTGTAGTTGAATCGTGCCTTCCAAAATAATGCTAAAGAACCAGGGGACGCTTTGGTAAGACGTGGAGGTATAGCCGCGCTCTACTTGCAGATTAGACAGCGTTAGGTGCAGCCCTTGGGGTAAGCCAACATCGTGCACATGGCCCAGCGCGACCGGCTGGTGTTGTAAAGGGGTGCCGTCCACGCGGTAGTGAATGCCAAATCGTTGGCCAAGCTGGACCAGCGAGCGGTGGGTGATTTCGGGCGTGATGAGGCGTTCCTGCGGGGGCATCTGAGCCGTCGCTATCGTGAATGAGGCAGCCAATCAACGCACGATAGCACTATCGCGACGGGAGTCAATGATAGTGATTCTTGTTCGCTAATTTGGGGCAGCTCAGCCTGCCCCATTCTGAGCACAACGGCGGCTTACTCAGTATCGCCAGTGGACGGTTTATCGGACGTTGGTTTCGTCGTCCCGGAGGGGTGCACAGGGGCGGGCGGCACTTCGGCTTCTACGGGCGTGGACGCGGTGTTGCTAGAGGCTTCTACGGCCGCTTCCAGACTGGCCACTTGGCGCTCTAAGGCTTCAACCCGCGAGCGCGTGCGCTGCAGCACATCCATCAAAATATCGAAATCTTCCCGCGATACCAGCTCCAGGCGGTCAAAGGCGCCGCGTACCACCTGCTGGACACCTTTTTGAATATCTTCCGGGGCTTGCGACGCATTCTGCAGACGGTCGCCGATCTGCTGGGCTAAGCGGCTAATGCGATCTTGGGGCGCCATGGCTCTCTCCTTGAAAGGGCATGCATGAATATGAACTGCTTGTCAGTAAGGATACGCAACCCGACGCCGATTCGCATGCGCCGCGTGTGAATTAAGCGTGGTGAGCGGGAAGAATCAATGCATCGAAATGGAGCGGCTAGCTTTTATTAATGTTCATTAATGGTGCAAAGCCAGGGTGAGCCTCATTGGGTAGCACGTCTAAGCTACCGTGAATTGCTTATATAATTATTTTAAGTAATTGAAAGTTAATAATAAAAAAGCGGGTGGCACGGTATGCGCATTAGTAGGGCAAGCACTAAATTCGGGCGGCCATGCCGCTTTTCACCGAGTGGGACTGATCCAGCAGGGGAGATCCGGGATGAAACTCATCACCGCTATCATCAAGCCATTCAAGCTTGACGACGTTCGTGAAGCACTCGCCGACAACGGCGTTCAAGGGATTACGGTAACCGAAGTGAAAGGCTTTGGCCGCCAGAAAGGTCATACCGAACTCTACCGCGGCGCGGAATACGTGGTCGATTTTCTGCCAAAGGTGAAAGTGGAAGTCGCCGTGGACGATGCACGCCTGGAAAGCGTGCTGGACGCCATCTGTAACGCAGCGAATAGCGGCAAGATCGGCGACGGCAAAGTGTTCGTCACGCCGTTGGAAGATGTGATCCGTATTCGTACCGGTGAGCGCGGTGCAGATGCCGTGTAAGGGTAATGCTGGGCGGCTGATGATGTCGCCGCGCTGCCACGTACATCTTCCAAGTACCTCTTCTTAAGTACCAACGGGGAACACCTCATGAATGAGTTAGCTGATTTGAGCTATGCGCTCGATACGTTCTACTTCTTGATCTGCGGCGTGCTGGTCATGTGGATGGCCGCTGGCTTCGCGATGCTGGAAGCGGGCTTGGTTCGCTCCAAGAATACCGCCGAAATTCTGACCAAAAACATCGCGCTGTTTGCGATTGCTTGCACCATGTACCTGCTGGTGGGTTATTACATCATGTACTCCAGCAGCGCAGGCGGTTTCTTGCCGAACTTGGGCTTCTTGATCGGTACCGAGAACAGCGTCGATGCGGTGCTGGCCGGTGGCGACGATGCGCCTTACTACTCCATGCGTTCTGACTTCTTCTTCCAGGTGGTGTTCGTTGCCACCGCCATGTCGATTGTCTCGGGTGCGGTTGCTGAGCGTATGAAGCTGTGGGCCTTCCTGGCTTTCGCCGTGGTGATGACGGCGTTCATCTACCCGGTGTCGGGCTACTGGACCTGGGGCGGCGGCTGGCTGTCTGAAGTGGGCTACTCTGACTATGCCGGTTCTGGCATCGTCCACATGGCGGGTGCGGCCGCCGCGCTGGCAGGTGTACTCGTCCTGGGCCCGCGTAAAGGCAAGTACGGTAAAGACGGCTCTATCCACGCAATTCCCGGTGCCAACATGCCGCTGGCCACGTTGGGTACCTTCATCCTATGGATGGGCTGGTTCGGCTTCAACGGTGGTTCCGAGCTGAAAATGTCCGATATCGGCTCTGCCAACAACGTTGCGCAAGTATTCGTCAACACGAACGCTGCGGCAGCAGGCGGTGTGATTGCCGCTCTGGTGCTGGCTAAACTGTGGTTCCGTAAAGCAGATCTCACCATGGCGCTGAACGGTGCGCTGGCTGGCCTGGTCGCCATCACGGCGGATCCGCTCTCTCCCTCGGCGCTGGGTGCCGCCATCATCGGCGCAGTAGGTGGCCTGATCGTCGTCGCTGCGATCGTCACGCTGGACAAGCTGAAGCTGGACGATCCGGTGGGTGCGATTTCCGTTCACGGTGTGGTCGGTATCTGGGGCGTGCTGGCTGTGCCGCTCACCAATGGCGATGCCTCTTTCGGTGCACAGTTAATCGGTATCGTGGGCATCTTTGGCTGGGTCTTCATCGCAAGCCTTGTGGTATGGCTGGTGCTGAAAGCGGTCATGGGCATTCGCGTGAGCGAAGAAGAAGAGTATGAAGGCGTCGATATCGCTGAATGCGGTTTGGAAGCCTATCCCGAGTTTAGCGTCAAGAAATAAGCTTGCGCTAATCATGTGAGCTGGCGTGCTCCTTGTGGCCTCCCCGAGTGGGAGGCCTTTTTGTCGTTGATGGATACGCGGTACGTCGGTGGTTATGAGCTAGTGACGTTCGGGTTTTTTATTCTCCGCCCTTGGCGGTGTATGCTTAATCGACTGGGTAACGGGCTTGGCTACGTGAGCGCCCCGCTAACCTCGATGGTTATGACAATCGGTTAATAACGCTGTCTGCATGACAGCGGGCCACCAAGCTAGAGGATGTCGCAATGAAATTGATCTCAGCCATTATCAAGCCCTTCAAGCTTGATGACGTACGCGAATCGCTCTCGGATATCGGCGTGCAAGGCATTACGGTCACGGAAGTGAAAGGCTTTGGCCGCCAGAAGGGCCACACGGAGCTCTACCGTGGCGCAGAGTACGTGGTGGATTTCCTGCCCAAGGTGAAGCTGGAAGTCGCCGTCGACGACGTTATGGCCGAGCAGGTGATCGACGCGATTACCCAGGTCGCCAATACCGGCAAAATCGGGGACGGTAAAATCTTCGTGATGCCGCTCGAGCAGGTCATCCGTATCCGGACCGGCGAAACCGGTAAAGACGCTGTCTAACCACGGTGAATGGTAAGGCGTGAACAGTGAGTCGCGCTGAATCGACAAAGCCCCTGTGGATAATATCCACAGGGGCTTTGTGCATAAGGCGACGATGACACGGGCTACAATTTTCTATTCACCCTTCACCCTTCACCCTTCACCCTTCACCCTTCACCCTTCACCCTTCGAACGGGGCTCACTTCTCAACGAAGGCGCGTTCGATGACGTAGTCGCCCGGCTCGCCCATACGCGGGGAGATGTTCAGGCCCAGCTCATCGAGCAGGGCGCTGGTGTCGTCCAGCATCGCCGGGCTGCCGCAAATCATCGCGCGGTCTTGGCGCGGGTCGATGGGCGGTAGGCCGGTGTCTTCGAACAGCTTGCCGGTGCGAATATGGTCGGTCAGGCGACCCATGGTGTGAAACTCTTCGCGAGTCACCGTGGGGTAGTACACCAGCTTCTCGGCGATCTCCTCGCCCAGGTATTCGTGGGCGGGCAGCTCTTTGGTGATGAAGTCGGCGTAGGCCAGCTCGGAGACTTCGCGCACGCCGTGTACCAGCACGACTTTCTCGAAGCGCTCGTAGACTTCCGGGTCCTGAATCAGGCTCATGAACGGCGCCAAGCCGGTGCCGGTCGAGAGCATGTAGAGGTTACGACCTGGCAGCAGGTCGTCGCACACCAGCGTGCCGGTCGGCTTGCGGCTGACCATGATCTGGTCGCCTACCTGCAGGTGCTGCAGGCGCGAGGTGAGCGGGCCATCCGGCACCTTGATGCTGAAGAATTCCAGGTGATCTTCGTAGTTGGGGCTGGCGATGGAGTAAGCGCGCATCAGCGGTTTGCCGTCCACTTCCAAGCCGATCATGACGAACTGGCCGTTCTTGAAGCGCAGGCTGCGCTCGCGAGTGGTGCGGAAGCTGAACAGGGTATCGTTCCAGTGGTGAACGCTTAGCACTTCTTCCAGGGCAAACTTGCTCATGCTCACTCCTCCAGAGGCGGCGCAGCCTAAGCCTTGCTCGCCATATTCCAAAAAAGAATAAAAATTATCTCTATAGGTTGCTGCTAATTCTAAATAAAGGGTGGTATATCTGTTAAGCAAATTATCTTGATAACGCTTATCTTTAAAATCGATATAGCCCTTCGCCGCTCACTCGACAGAGAGGTTTTGGTCATGCATTACACCCTGCGGCAGCTAGAGGTCTTCGTGGCCGTTGCCCAGCACGAGAGCGTTTCCCACGCGGCGCGTGCGCTGGCCATGTCGCAATCGGCCACCAGTACGGCGCTGGCCGAGCTGGAGCGCCAGTTCGACTGCCAGCTGCTCGACCGCATTGGGAAACGGCTGAAACTCAACGCGCTCGGCTTTCAGCTACTGCCCAAGGCGGTGGCGCTGCTGGACCGCGCCGAGGAGGTCGAAGAGTTGCTGCGGGGCCAACAGGGCGTGGGAGCTTTGGACGTGGGGGCCACGCTCACCATCGGCAACTATCTCGCCACGCTGCTGATCAGCGATTTCATGCAGCGCTATCCCGGCAGTCGAGTTCGGCTGGCGGTGCGCAACACGCGGCATATCATCGAAGGCGTGCGCCAGCACTCGTTGGATTTAGGGCTGATCGAGGGGCAGTGCGATGACGACATGATCATCAGCCAGCCCTGGGTCGAGGATGAGCTGTGCGTGTTCTGCTCGCCGCGTCACCCGCTGGCGGGACGCGAGCACCTGGAGCTGGATCAACTGCTGCGCGAAGACTGGATCATGCGCGAGGAGGGCTCGGGGACACGCATGACGCTGGAGCATGCCGCCCGCCACCGCCGCAGCCGGTTCAATACCCTGCTGGAGCTGGAGCATACCGAGGGCATCAAGCGCGCGGTGGAATCGGGGCTGGGCATTGGCTGCGTTTCGCGGCTGGCGCTGCGCGATGCCTTCCGGCGCGGCAGCCTGGTGCCGCTGCCCACGCCGGAGTTGGATTTAAAACGCCAGTTCACGTTCATCTGGCATCGTCACAAGTACCTGACCACCGGCGTGCGCGAGTTTTTACGTCTCTGTCGCGAAATGACCGCCGGGGCCAAGCGCAGCGACGATATCCCGCTGCCGCCGATTCCCTAGCGGCTAAACCTTGGCCTCGTCAGGGCTTGGCAGCGTCTGGGCCGGTTGCTGTGATGCTTCTAGCGTAAAGCCTCCCACCAGCGCGGCCAGCCTGTCCGCCTGGTATTTGAGCTGCTCCGCTGCGGTGGTGGACTCTTGCACTAGAGCGGCGTTTTGCTGGGTCATTTGGTCCAGATCGCTCACCGCGATGCTGACTTGATTGATGCCATCGTTTTGCTCACCGGCGGCGGTGCTGATATCGCCGAGCATGTGGGTGACGCGCGTCACGCTATCGGCCAGCTCGTGCATGGCGGCCTCGGCATCGCGTACTAGTTGCGTGCCGCTTTCGACCTTGTCGGCAGACGCATCGATGCGCTGGCGGATATCCTTAGAGGCGTCGCTGCTGCGCGAGGCCAGCTTGCGCACTTCATCGGCCACCACGGCAAAGCCGCGCCCGTGCTCGCCAGCTCGCGCAGCTTCCACTGAGGCGTTGAGCGCTAGCAGGTTGGTTTGAAAGGCAATGCCGTCGATCACGCTGACGATGCTTTGAATCTCTGCCGAGGTCGCACGGATGTCATCCATGGTCGAGACTACCTCAACAAACGCTTTGTCGGTACGGGAAGCTAGCTGCGAGGCGGTGTTGGACAGCCCGCTGGCCTCTTGGGAAGCGTGGGTGGTGTGGCTGACGGTGCTGCTGATCTCTTCCATCGCTGCCGACGTTTCTTGCAGGCTGGCAGCGGCTTGCTCGGTGCGCCGTGAGAGGTCATGGCCGCCCTGGGTGATCTCGCTGGCCGCGTGGTTCACGGCCTCACTGCTGCGCCGCACGTCCAGAAGGATGGCCTGAATTTTTTCGGCAAAGGCGTTGAACTGCTCGGCCACGGCGGCGCTTTCATCGCGGCCATGCACGGGCAGGCGCTGAGTGAGATCGCCATTTCCAGAGGCGATCTCTTCCATTCTGTTCGCTAAGCGCTTGAGCGGTCGGGCAATGCGGCCACCAATCCACCACAGTGCGGCGATGCCGATGGCTGCCACTAGCAGCCCCACCAGCGTCATGCCCAGGGTGTTTTGCTGGCGCTGGTCGCTCAAAACGTTCTGTAGCGCGTTGAGTTCGGCGAGCACGACGGACTCGGGCAACTGTAGTACCAGCACCCATGGCTGTTCGGTATCGCCAATGGTCAGCGGCTGGTAACGCTGAAACATGCCGTTGGCCATGCTGCTGTAGAGGCTGCCTTGTGTCGTGGCTTCGGCAATGCCGTCAAGCGCCGTGTCGCTCAGTGCGTTGCTGGCAGGCAGGCCCAGGGCCTCTTCACCGTGGGTGTCCGCCACCAAGCCGCCGCGCCCGGCAACCAGCGCCATCCGGCCTGCGCCGTCATATAGCGCGGCGTTAGCGTCGCTCAGCAGCGTTTGGATGAAGTTCAGCGAGAGGTCGACCCCAGCCACGCCGCGAAATTCGCCATTCACCAAAATCGGTGCGTTAAACGAGGAGACCAGCTGTGTCTCGCCGTCGTAATCGTAGGCGGCTGGGTCGATCACACAGGGGGCGAGCGTTTCGCGCGGGCAAAGGTAGTACTCTCCCTCTCGCACGCCGCTGGCTAGGCGGGTGTCGCTCTCCATGGTGTCACCCAGTGGCAAGACGTCGAGCGAGCCATCCCCGGTGCGGTACCACCAGGGCATGAAGCGGCCGCTGCCATCGTGGCCGTAGCGCTCGTCGCCAGCAAAGCGGGCATCGTCACCAAAGGCGTTGGGCTCCCAGCCGATGAAGGCATCCAATAGCGCCGGGTTGTCAGCCACCGTTTGCCGCACCAAATTGGAGAGCTGACGGCGGCTCAGATAGAGCGCGCGCTGGCCTTCGGCATCTTCCACGCCCATGAGGGCGTTGGTGGTGGCGAGCTGGCTGGCCAACGTCATGGCCTTGTCCAGCTCGCGTTGAATCCGCTCCCCTTCTGCTTGGGCAATGGCATCGAGTCGCGCGTCCAGTGCGCTTTGCATGAGCGTTTGGGTGTGCTCTTCGACGGTTTGTTGGGTGCGGGCGGCCGCGATGAGGTTATAAACCACCAGCGCGGCAACAACGGCGAGCAGGCAAGGGCCTGCCAACGCCAAAACGAGAGAGCGAAGGGAGCGAAAGTGCATAGAAGCGCGGTCCTGTTTCAGCAAACGGCGAAAGAGCCTATCGGGTGCCATCTTCGAATCAGTAGAACAAAGATTCATGGCTAACGCGTGACATGGCCGCCTCCGCAGACGTGAGGGCGGAAGCGGCCATGAGTGACTAACGGTTAGAAACTCTCTGTAGTGCGCGGTAGGCGATCCTGCGGCGCTTGTAGCGTGGGTGATGCCGCTTTAGAAAGTTTGAAACTGCTGATCGTGCCGGTTAGGTGATCCGCTTGCTCTTTCAACTGCTCGGCGGCGGTGGTTGACTCTTCGACCATGGCGGCGTTCTCTTGGGTCATCCGGTCCAGTTCGGCGACCGCAATATTGACCTGTTTGATGCCGTCGCTCTGCTCGCTGGTGGCCGCGTTGATCTCTTCCAGGACGTCGGTGACGCGGGTGATATGTGCGACGATATCCTGCATGGTGCTGCCAGCATTACGCACCAAGGAGGTGCCGTTATTCACCTTGGCTTGGGAGTCCTCGATCAATTGCTGGATATCGCTGGCTGCATCGCTACTACGGCCTGCCAATTTGCGCACTTCATCCGCCACGACGGCAAAACCGCGACCGTGTTCGCCTGCGCGGGCGGCTTCGACCGAGGCGTTGAGGGCCAGCAGGTTGGTCTGGAAGGCGATGCTGTTCATCAGCGTGACGATCTCGCCAATCTTATGGGAGGCGTTGGAGATGTCTTCCATGGTGGTGACTACGTTCGACACGACCTGCCCACCCTCTTTGGCGACTTCGGTGGCCGCGTGGGAAAGCTTGTTGGCTTCCTGGGCCGAGGCCGCCGTATGCGCCACGGTGCTGGTGATCTCTTCGACTGACGCCGAGGTCTGCTGCAGGCTCGAAGCGGCGTTATCGGTGCGGCGGGAAAGATCTTGTCCACCCATGGCAATCTCGTTGGCGGCGTGGTGCACCGATTCGCTGCTGGTACGCACGTCGATCAAGACTGCTTCCATCTTGCCCACGAAGCGATTGAAAGCACTGGCGATTTGGGCGACTTCGTCGGTGCCTTCTTCCGGCAAGCGCTGAGTCAGGTCCCCTTCACCCGAGGCGATGTTATCCATCGCATTGCGGACGCCTAGTAGACGACGCAGCAGCAGTGACAGCAGCATGCCAAACACGACGGCCGTGATGGCCGCAACGATCAGCAGCGTCACGATGGACGTTGTCGCAATGGCGCGTAGACCTGCCGTGGCTTCTGCGTCATCCAGCGCCACGACCAACTGCCAACCGCTGTTGCCACCTACACTGCTGCCCATCAGGAGTTTGTCGTTGCCTTGTAGGGTGAGCGGTTGCGGGGTGTCCGCTTGCACGATGCGTGTCAGGTCGGAAGGGGTGAGCGCATCGCTAAGCGCGCTTGCAGGCTCCAGCGTCAGTGACGCGTCGGGGTGGGCGACCAGAGTGCCGTCGCTCGTCGTTAGAAAGCCGAAACTGGATGGGGTCGGCGCGATACTAGCGACGATATCGATGACGTCGGCAATCGTGATGTCGGCGCCTACCACGGCGGTGAGGTCACCATTCTGATAGAAAGGCCGAGCGAAGGTCACGATCAAACCGCCTGTTTGCGCATCGACATAAGGGGCAGTAATGATGGTGTCCTGTGCGCTCACGGCACCTTGGTACCAAGGGCGCTGGCGCGGGTCATAATCGCTGGGAGGTTGCCAGCCGTCTGAGAAAATCCCTTCTGAGGTAGACGGGTACGCGATGTAGGCGGTCATAAAGTCGCCAGAGTCGGCTAGCTGCCGCAGCGCTTGTAGCGGTGCCTCGCTACCAACGGCATGCTCCATGCTGGCCAGCATCGTAAAGCGAGCGTTGAACCATTCGTTAATGGCCTGTGTGTTTCCATTCACAACAGCGCTGAGATTGCGGTTTACCTGTTCACTATTATGATGCTTAACGGTGGTGTAGCTGGCAATACCATTGGCCGTCAAAGCCAACACGATAGCCATGAGGGCCGCCAGAAGGATGCGTGTACGTAGGGAGGAAAACATGGTCGCTCTCGGGATCATCAGGATTCATGATGGGTATCGGCGAGAGCGACGCTGTCTTTAGCAAAAAGCAGGAAAATAGTAAGTAAGTGCTAACTGCGTTGACTAACGCAAATCGCTGACCGCCTGTTGGATGTCGGCCAACGAGGCCTTGCTAAAATCTTTCGATAGCGTATGCGTGACCAGCTTTTGCGTGGGATTATCGAGTTTTTCTTTGAGCAGACCCAAGAACTTGGGAGGCGCGACCATGATCAGCTTCTCCATGCGGTTGTCTACCCGGGCAGCATAGAGTCGCTGGGCGACTTCTTTGGCAAATAGCTCGTTTTCATGTTGAGAGGCTGCGCCCTCTTCGCCAGAGGAGCGTGATGACGTCGACGTCGACTCGTGGACGTCGGCACCGCGACGGTCCGTGATCAAGTCGCCTTCATGCAGTCTGCCTGCGGCGTGTACCAAGCTCTCCTGCTCGGCGAGATGGAGCGCATCACGGGTGAAGATACGTGCGCGTGCGGCATCGGCTACCACGATATAGGTGGTCATTGTCATACGTCCTCCATGTCGTTGATTACCCTTTAACCATGGCAAGCGTTTAGGGTTTGGTCAAACGCCTGCCCATTTGCCCCAAGGCCCGTTAAAGTACCTTACTGCGCAGCAGGCTGGTCACCGCTTCGCCGAGCAGTACCAGCACGATAATGGCGATGAGAATGGTCGCCACGGTTGGCCAGGCAAAGGTATCGATCGCGCCTTGCAGAATGACCCCAATGCCCCCTGCGCCTACCAAGCCCAATACCGTGGATTCACGAATGTTGATATCCCAGCGCAGCACCACGATGGCAAAAAAGGCAGGCATCACCTGGGGCACGATGGCGTAGGCCACGACTTTCGCTTTCGATGCTCCCGTCGCCTCCATGGCTTCCACGGGGCGGCGGTCGATCTCTTCGATGGCTTCGCCCATGAGTTTGCCGATAAAACCAATGGAACGAAAGACGATGGCCAGAATGCCCGCCAGCACGCCGGGCCCAAAAATGGCCACGAACAGCAGGGCCCAGATGATCGTATTCACCGAGCGGCTAGAGACCAAAATGAAACGGCCTAACCACAGGCAAGCGCGGTTAGGTGTGGTGTTTTGGGCCGCCATGTAGGCAACAGGTAAGGCTAGAAAAATCGTCAGGAACGTCGCCAGCGTGGCGATATGCACGGTTTCCATGAGCGCATTGAGAATACCGCTGAGTCCGACCGCGCTTGGCGGCCACATGCGCGCCCCGAGGTTCGATATTTGGTTGGGAGCATCCCACACCCAGGGCCAAAAAATATCGATATCACGCACGGCCCAAAACACCAGCATCAGCGTGGCGAGCAGGGCGGCGTAACGGATCAGCCGCTCTTTGCGGTCGTAACGCTGCCAAATACGGTCAGCGAGTAGCTGTTCGCGATCTACCATATTTTTTTCCTCACCCAGCCGCTGATCCCTTCGCTGAGCAGAATCACCGCGATAATGACCAGTAAGATGGCAAACGCAAAGTCGTAATCGTAGCGCCCAAAGGCATTCATCAAGGTGCCACCAATGCCGCCTGCACCGACGATGCCCACGACGGCAGAAGCACGCAGATTACTATCGAGCTGGTACATGGACAGACCGACTTGGCGTGGCAGAATTTGTGGGAACACCGCATAAAACAGCGTAACGAGATAGCCAGCCCCGGTCGAACGCATGGCCTCTACTTGGCCCCAGTCGATCTCCTCTATCTCTTCAGCGAGCAGCTTACCGACAAAGCCAATGGAGTAGAGTGTCAGCGTGAGTATTCCCGCCAGCGGGCCAAATCCCACGGCGGCAACGAACAGGATGGCGACAATCACGGGGTGAAAGCTACGCGAAATAATGATGATGCTGCGCCCTAACAGGTAAACAGGCAGCGGCGCGATATTACGGGCAGCCATCACCGCAAATGGAATCGAGAGCAACACCCCTAATAGCGTGGCGAGAATGGCAATTTGAAAGCTCTCTTTAAACCCGGTGAGCAGTAGCTCATAGCGCTCTAGGTTCGGCGGAAAACCGCCGCTAAAAATGCGCGCCGCGCGGGGGAGACCCTCCGAAATACGTTCCCAGTTAAAGGGCAGCGAGCCAAACGCCCACACCAGATACCCTACTGTCATCACGAGTAATCCGTAGCGCAGCAGTGGGTTGGCGATAAACGGTGGCTTTTTCCAGGCTCTAGGCGTGGGCGGGTTAGACGGCGTCATGGCGTGCCCCCTCCACGGCGGTGCCCGGCGTCTCGGTGATGGCATCGTCCGGCGCTTCGATGCCGCCATAAATGGCGTCCAACGCGTCTTTATTGAAATCCCCAGGCTGGCCGTCAAAAATCATCTTGCCGTGACGCAGGCCCACGATGCGCTCGGTATAGGTTTTGGCTTGGGCGACGTTATGGATGTTGATCAATACCGGCAGCGACAGCTCGTTCGCCAGGCTCTGTAGCAGCATCATGATTTGCTCGGAGGTGCGCGGGTCCAGCGAGGCGGTGGGTTCATCTGCCAGCAACACGTCCGGCTCTTGCATCAAAGCACGTACAACGCCCACCCGCTGGCGCTCGCCACCAGACAGCTCGTCTGCGCGCTTGTTAGCGTAGTGGGCAATGCCTACGCGTTCCATGAGCACAAACGCACGCTCGATATCGGCGGGTGGGTAGCGGCGTGAAATGGCTTGGTAAAAGCTGACGTAGCCTAGCCGCCCTGCCAGCACGTTCTCCATCACGGTTAACCGATCAAGTAAGTTGAATCCTTGAAACACCATGCCAATTTTACGGCGTGCCCGGCGCAGTTCGGCCCCTTTCAGGTTCACAAGTTCGGTGCCATTGAGTTTGATTGAGCCAGAGGTGGGCTCTACCAAGCGATTGATACAGCGCAACATGGTGCTTTTACCGGCGCCGGAGGCACCTACGATAGACACCACGCTGTTGCCCTCCACCTTCAAATCGAGGCCTTTCAGCACGGCCTCGCTGTGGCCATATCGTTTGACCAAATTCGTGATTTCCAGCATGTGTCCGCATCCATCGAAAGACGAAGAACCGCGCCGCGACAAGCGGCGCAGCACGCGTTACTCCAGGTTGTCAGGCGTGTAGGTCACGCCATTGGCGGCCTGAATGGTGCGAATCACCTGCCAGTTGTCTTTGTAGGTGATGGGGATGAACTTCTCGACGCCTTCGAATTCGTCACCTAGCTCGGTGCCCACGAAATCGAAAGTAAAAAACGCTTCTTCGATTTTCTCTACTAGGTCAGGATGTAGGTTATAAGCGTAGTTATACGAGGTAGTGGGGAAGCGATCGGATTCGTAGATCAGTCGAACATCGTCGGTATCGTAAAGGCCACGCGCGGCCATGCGCTCGACGACTTCAGAGGCGACCGGAGCAGCATCGTAATCTCTGGCTACCACGCCCAGCATGGATTGATCGTGGCTACCGGAGTAAACCACCTCGTAATCCTTTTCCGGCGTGATGCCCAGCTCGGGCAGGAGCGCTCTCGGCGCTAAGTTGCCCGAGTTCGAAGTGGGCGAGGTATGCGCCACGCGCTTCCCTTTCAAGTCTTCCAGCGTCTCGATGTCCGAGTCGACGTGGGTAAATAGCTGCAGGGTGTAACCGAACTGGCCGTCATCAGAGCCCATCAGCGCAAAGGGCACGGCACCGGCTAGGTTGACCGCAAACGGCGTTGGGCCAGTAGAGAACCCCGCGATATGAAGACGACCGCTGCGCATGGCTTCTACCTGGGCGGCATTCGACTGCACCGCAAAGAAGCGCACATCGCGCCCGGTGACGTCCGATAAGTGGTCGATAAAGGGCTGCCAGATATCGGAATAAATGGCGGGATCTTCCACTGGGGTATAGGCAAAAATCAGCGTGTCGGGGTTGGCCCATTCCGACTCATCGGCCGGGCGGTCGGCGACCATGTCACCATTTTCATCGCAGTAAAGGGTGTCCAAGTCGCCCCGCTCGCATTCGGCGTAGGCAGGGCTGGAGAGTAACGCAAGGGGAAGTAGCGAGATAGCCGTGAGCATGGCAAGCGGACGCTTGCGCAGATGTAGCGTTTTCATAGTCAGCCTCTTACGTGCATTATTGTTGTCGCGTATGCCCACTGCTGCGTCGCAAGTGTGTGCTTCGATCAGCGTCTGTTTCGCAAATGGACATTTAAAAGCGCAGATGTTTATTTTTCGAAAACGAGCATCTTCAATCTAGGGTTTGTTACAAAGATATGTCAAACACTTTCCTGACCCCCTCCTACCATTGGCGAAACCGCTATCTGCTGATGCGCCATGGCCATAGCCAGGCCAACGCTCAGGGGAAAATCATCAGCTCTCCGGAGCAGGGCCTGGCGAACTACGGGTTATCAGAGCAGGGTGAACAGCAACTCGCCGAAGCGCTGGCGCAGTGGTCCTGGCCGGTGCCGACACAGATCGTGCATTCGGACTTTTTACGTACGACACACACCGCCGCCCGAGTGGCCGCCGCGTTTGGGGTGGGAATGCAGCAAGAGGCGGGCTTGAGGGAGCGCCACTTTGGCGAATTGGAGGGGCAGGCGGATAGCCACTACCCAGACGTGTGGGCCTTCGATGCCAAGAGCGCCGAGCATACCCAGTGGCAGGTAGAGCCGGTTAGCCGAGTAGCAGCACGGATGTGTGCCGTGCTGGAAGCCTTGGAGCAGCGCTTTACTAACGAAACGGTGCTGATCGTCAGCCACGGCGATCCGCTACAAATTCTGCTCACGGCGCTGGCGGGCAAGCCGCTGACACAGCATCGGGAGCAGCCTGCGCTGCTACCCGCCAGCATTACCCTCGTCGGCGGTTAAGCACCCTCTTTGGGAGGAATCCAGGCGATCATATCCACCTCCACATCCGCGCCGCCCGCAAGCCCAGTCACGCCAATGCAGGTGCGGGTGGGCAGCGGCTTGTCGAAATAGCTGGCGTAGACCCGGTTCACTTCATCGAAGTGCCCCATATTGGTGATGAACACCCGCGACTGCACCACGTACTCGAAGCGGCTGCCCACCTCTTCCAGTACGATGGCCAGGTTCTGCATCACCCGGTGCGTTTGTTCGGTAAAGGTGCCTAGCAGCATCTCATTGGTTTCCGGCACCGTGGGCATCTGGCCGGTGATGAACACCAAATCCCCCACGCGGCAGGCGTGTGAAAACGGCGCAATGGGTTGCGGTGCACGATCGATAAATAGCTTTTCCATGATGACTCGCTCGTTGTGGTGTTGTGGCGTAGAAAACCCATAAAAATGGGCCTCATAGGAGGCCCAGGTTCAGCACTGTGGGGCGCTGTAAGCTGACTTAATGCCCCAGAATCTGGCTCAAGAAGAGCTGGGTACGCTCGGACTGCGGGTTGTTGAAGAACGGCTCCGGCGCGTTCTCTTCGATGATTTGTCCTTGGTCCATGAAGATCACGCGGTCGGCCACGGTCTTGGCGAAGCCCATTTCATGGGTCACGCAGAGCATGGTCATACCCTCTTCGGCCAGTTCGATCATCACGTCCAGTACTTCCTTGATCATCTCCGGGTCGAGGGCCGAGGTGGGCTCATCGAACAGCATCACGTCCGGATGCATGCACAGCGAGCGGGCAATCGCTACCCGCTGCTGCTGGCCGCCGGAGAGCTGGCCGGGATACTTCTTGGCCTGCTCGGCAATACGCACCCGCTCCAGATACTGCATGGCCATGGCTTCGGCCTCTTTGCGGGGCTTCTTCTGTACCCACATTGGCGCGATACAGCAGTTTTCCAGCACCGTGAGGTGAGGGAACAGGTTGAAATGCTGGAATACCATGCCGACGCTGCGGCGAATCTGCTCGATGCGTTTGACGTCTTGGGTCAGCGGTACGCCACCCACCACGATCTCGCCTTTTTGGTGCTCTTCTAGGTGATTGATGCAGCGGATCATGGTGGATTTGCCCGAGCCAGAAGGCCCGCAAATGACGATCCGCTCGCCGCGTTTCACTTCCAGGTAGATATCCCGCAGCACGTGGAAATCGCCGTACCACTTGTTCACGCCGCGCATTTCGACCATTAGGTCAGAGGGGCTGGTGCCAGGGGTGTTGGTCGCTGCTTGAGTCATGTCACTATCCTGCTAAAAAATCGTTGATAAAAGCGGCGTTAGCGCTTGTGGCCGGTATGCAGCTTGCGTTCTAGGTACTGGCTGTAGCGCGACATGCTGAAACAGAAGATCCAGAACATGAAGGCGGCAAACACGTAACCTTCCAACGAGAAGCCGAGCCAGCGTGAGTCGGCTAGAGCCGCTTGCACGATCCCCAAGAGGTCGAAGAGGCCGATGATCATGACCAGGGTGGTATCTTTGAACAGCGAAATGAACGTATTCACGATGCCTGGAATCATCATCTTCAACGCCTGGGGAAGGATGATCAGCCCCATGCGTTTCCAGTAGGTCATGCCGAGAGCCGCTGCCGCCTCTTCCTGGCCTTTAGGGATGGCCTGTAAGCCCCCGCGAATGACCTCCGCCATGTAGGCGCTTTGGAACAGCGTCAAGCCGATCAAAGCGCGCACCAGGCGGTCGACGCTCATATCCGAAGGAAGGAACAGCGGCAACATCACCGAGGCCATGAACAGCACGGTGATCAGCGGTACGCCGCGCCAGAATTCGATAAATACCACGCAAAAGCTTTTGACGATCGGCATGTTCGAGCGACGTCCCAACGCCAGTACGATGCCGATCGGTAGCGCGCCTACCATGCCCACAGTGGCCAGCAGCAGCGTTAGCATCAGGCCGCCCCAGCGGTGCGTAGGCACCTGGGGAAGGTCGAAGTAGCCGCCGTAAAGCAGTACGAACGAGATAATGGGGAATGCCACCAGCGCAAAGATGGCCACCCAGCGCTTGAAAGGCAGCTTGGGAATCGCCAGCCAGCCAATCAGCGTAAAGAACATGGCGAACACGATATTGGCGCGCCAGATCTCTGAACTGGGATATAGGCCATAAATAAACTGCGTCAAACGTGCGTTGATGAAGACCCAGCAAGCGCCTTCCCGTGAGCAGTCGTCGCGTGTGGTGCCTACCCAATCGGCGTTGATGAACGCCCACTGCACGGTAGGCACGACGAGCAGATAGAGGATATAGAGGCCGATTAACGTGAAGATCGTATTGATCGGCCCGTTGAATAGGTTCGTTCGCAGCCAAGCAATCGCGCCAACGGAGTTGCTGGGCGCTGGCCGCTGTTCGATCATCGTTTGATTATGAATCATGTGTGGCTCCTCGCCTCAGCCTAGCGTTCAACCAGCGCCACGCGGGCGTTGAACCAGTTCATGAACATCGACACCAGCAGGCTGATCGTCAGATACACCGCCATGGTCATCGCGATGACCTCGATGGCCTGGCCCGTCTGATTCAGCGTGGTGCCTGCAAACACCGACACGAGGTCCGGATAGCCAATGGCCGTGGCCAGCGACGAGTTTTTGATCAAATTCAGGTATTGGCTGGTGAGCGGGGGGATGATGACCCGCAATGCCTGAGGAATGATGACGAGGCGCAGCACCAGGTTGCGCGGCAGACTCAGTGCCTGCGCCGCTTCGGTTTGGCCATGTGAAATGGCCTGAATACCGGAGCGCACGATCTCGGCAATGAACGACGCCGTGTAGATCGAGAGTGCGAACCACAGCGCCAGAAACTCAGGAATCACCGTGATGCCGCCGCGGAAGTTGAAGCCACGCAGCTCGGGCATTTCCCAAGTAATGGGTACGCCAGTGGCCAACATGACCAACAGGGGCAGCCCAAAGATCAGTACAAAGGAGATCCAGTAAGCGGGAATTCGCTGCCCCGTGGCTTCCTGACGGCGTTTTGCCCATATCACCAGCGCAATACTGGCCGCGATGGCGATCACGAAGGTGACAGGAATCAGCCCGAAGCCCGATTCGAACAGCGGCTCAGGTAGATAAAGCCCGCGTACGTTAAGAAACACGGCCTCGCCGAACGCGAGGCTTTCTCGAGCGCTGGGGAGCGCCCGCAGCACGGCAAAGTACCAAAAGAAAATCTGCAGCAGCAGCGGAATGTTACGAAAGGTTTCGATATACGCGGCGGCTAGCTTGGCGATCAGCCAGTTGGGCGATAGACGAGCGATACCGACGATAAAGCCAATGATGGTGGCGGCAATAACGCCCAACCCACCCACCAGCAGCGTATTCAGCAGGCCAACGAAGAAGGTGCGGCCATAGGTGCTTTGGGAAGAGTAGTCGATCAGACTCTGAACGATCCCAAAACCGGCGGTATTACTCAGGAAGCCAAAACCTGTGGTGATACCCCGTGAGGAGAGGTTGTCTTGCACGTTGCCGACGATATAGAACAGAAAAGCGATGACAGCGGCAATCAGCAGACATTGAAAGATGAGCGCACGTTTGGCGCGGTCTCGCCAGAACGGTGGCTTTTGGCCAACGGGGCGAGCGTTAGGTCTTACGGACATGGGTGGCGTCTCCGCGATACGGAAGGTCAATCAAATGGCCCGCCATGACCAAAAAGGGTGGCGGGCCGGGGTCAAGCGAGACGCTTAGCGAATCGGCGGTGCGTACTGGAAGCCGCCTTGGTTCCACAGGGCGTTGACACCGCGTTCGATTTCCAGCGGTGAACCCATACCTACGTTGCGCTCGAAGCTTTCACCGTAGTTACCCACTTGGCTCAGGATGTTATAGGCCCAGTCGGCGTCAAGACCCATGCCTTCACCATAGTTGCCGTCCTGGCCGAGTAGACGCGCTACGTCCGGGTTATCGGAGCTGAGCATCTCTTCTGCGTTCTCGCTGGTCACGCCGTACTCTTCACCGTTGATCATGGCGAACAGCGACCACTTCACGATGTTGAACCACAGATCGTCCCCCTGACGTACGACCGGGCCCAGCGGCTCTTTGGAAATGACGTCGGGCAGAATCATCGCGCCCGACGGGTCGTCGAGCTGAATGCGCAGGGCCGCCAGCTGAGAAGTGTCAGACGTCAGAACGTCACAGCGGCCAGCCTGGAAGCCACCTACGGTTTGCTCGGAGGTATCGAAAACGATGGGGTCGAACTCCATTCCGTTGGCACGGAAGTAATCAGCCAGGTTCAGCTCGGTAGTGGTGCCTGATTGAATACAAATCGCCGCGCCATCCAGCTCGGCCGCGCTGGTGATACCCAGGTCGCGAGAGACCATGAAGCCCTGGCCGTCGTAGAAGTTAACGCCGGTGAAGTTCAGACCCAGGGTAGTGTCGCGGGTCGTGGTCCAGGTGGTGTTACGAGACAGAACGTCCACTTCGCCGGACTGCAGCGCGGTGAAACGCTCGACGGCGTTCAAAGAGATGTAGTTGACGGCATCGGCGTCGCCCAGTACCGCAGCGGCCACGGCACGGCATACGTCAACGTCGAGGCCCTGCCAGTTACCGTTATCGTCCGGGGCGGAAAAACCTGGCAGGCCGTCGCTGACGCCACACTGTACGGCACCACGTTCGCGGGTATCTTCCAGCGTATCGGCTTGGGCGGTCGCCACGCCCGCAAGAGAGATGGCGCCTGCGGAGGCCAGAAGTACCAGGTGTTTCTTATTGATCATGTTGTGTTCCCCTTCCTCGATTTAGTGTCGTTATGCATGGTGATGCATCACTAAAAGCTAGCAAGGAAGGTGCCAAAAAAGATATGTCGTCAAATTCAGCGCTTTTCAACGTAAAATCAGCGAATTTAACGAAGGTCTTGGTGCAAAAAAGTGCGCCAGCGGCTACGCACTGCGCCTTTTTGGTGCGCAGCCGCTGGCGAGTGACCGAGCGCACTAGCGAATGGGCGGCGCGTACTGAATGCCCCCATCTTTCCACAGGGCATTCAGGCCACGGGCAATGTTGAAGTCGGAGTGGGTGCCCACGTTGCGTTCATAAATATCCGCATAGTTACCGACCTGTTTGACGATTTGGTAAGCCCAATCTGATTGTAGGCCCATGGCCTCACCAAAATCACCGTCTTGCCCAAGCAGGCGCATCACATCGGGATTTTCTGAGCTTAGCTGCTCATCCACGTTGGCTTGGCTGACGCCCAGCTCTTCGGCATTCAGCATGGCAAACAGTGACCACTTCACGATGTTGAACCACTGATCATCGCCTTGGCGTACGGCGGGGCCTAGCGGCTCTTTAGAGATGATTTCCGGTAGGACGACGGCCATGTTGGGATCGGCCAGTTGAATGCGCTGGGCGTAGAGCTGCGAGGCATCCGAACTCAAGACGTCGCAGCGGCCTGCTTCGAAGCCCGCAATCGACTGCTCGGGTGAATCGAACACCACCGCATCGTAGGTCATGTCGTTGATACGGAAGTAGTCGGAAAGATTGAGTTCGCTGGTAGTGCCCGACTGCGTACACACCGCCGCGCCATCCAGCTCTTGCGCGCTCTGCACGCCCAAGTCGCTGGCCACCATGAAGGCTTGGCCGTCGTAGTAGCTCACACCGGTAAAGTGCATGCCCAGTGTGGTGTCGCGGCTAGACGTCCAGGTGGTGGTGCGAGAAAGGACATCTACTTCACCTGATTGCAACGCGGCAAAGCGCTCCACCGAATCCAACGGCACGAAGTTGACCTTGCTGGCATCACCCAGCGCGGCGGCCGCCACGGCACGGCACACATCGGTATCCAGACCGCGATACTCGTCGTTATCGTCTAAGGACGAAAAGCCGGGCTGAGCCGCGTTGACGCCGCAGCGCACGCTGTCGCGCTCTTGCACCGTTTGTAGCGTATCGGCCATGGCCGTGGGTACCCATAGGGCGGGCGCTAACAGGGTGACTCCCCATCCAAACCAACGCGTGGTGTTCATTTGTTATTCCTTAACGTGGCGCGCACGATGATTGGCGCATAAAAAAGCCGGGCAGAGCCCGGCCAGATACCTAGCGTAGCTGCCCGCTTATGCGAAGGCTTTACGCATAAAGGGCGGCAGCGCCAGGGCACCCCGGTGGGCATCTACTGTGTAGTACTGTAGCGGCATTTCATGATCGGCGGCAGCCTCTTCGCGGAAGCTTTCAACGCTGGTCGCTTTACCGGCCAACGTCACGCTCCACCAACCCGAGGGATACACCGGTTGGGGGAAGGGTAGCGTGGCGACGCTATCGAAGCCTGCTTCGCGCATGTCGTTGCGCAGTTCGCGGATGATCGAACCGCTATGATAAAGCGGCGATTCGCTCTGCTGTACCATCACCCCGCCGCTTTTCAGAATACGGTGGCAGCGTTTCAAGAAGTCGGTCTTGAACAGGCCTTCGGCAGGGCCGACCGGATCGGTGGAGTCGATGATCAGCACGTCGATGCTCTCGTCGGCGGCGTCGTCGACCCACTTCACGCCGTCGGCAAACAGCAGCTCGGCGCGGGGGTCGCCGTTGGCTTCCACCAGCGACGGGAAAAAGCGCTCAGCCGCCTTGGTCACTTCTTCATCAATATCGATCTGGGTGACCTTCTCGACGCCCGGATGGCGCAACACTTCTTTCAAGGTGCCGCAGTCGCCGCCGCCAATGATCACCACCCGCTTGGGGTCTTGATGGGTGAACAGCGCCGGGTGGGCAATCATTTCGTGATACAGGAAATTATCGCGATCGGTCAGCATCACGCAGCCATCCAGCACCATCAGGTGGCCGTAGGTCTCCGTGGCGTAGACTTCCAGGTGTTGGTAGGGGCTCTGTACATCCAGCAGTTTTTCGGTGACTTTCAGCGAGAAAGCGCTGCCATGGCTATCGAAGACTTCGGTAAACCACTGGTCGTCGCGTAGGTCGCTCATTACTTGGCTCCTGGGCATTGATCGTTCGTTTGGGTCGGAATGCCCTGATGGTACTGCGGGCTTAGGTCGTGCAGCGCCTCCATGAAGGCGGTGACGTGATCGGGGTTGGTGAACTGGCTGATGCCGTGGCCCAAGTTGAATACATGACCCGGACCGTGGCCGTAACTTTCCAGCACGCGTGCCACTTCGGCGCGAATGGCCGAGGGGCGGGCAAACAGCACGTTGGGGTCCAGGTTGCCCTGCAGGGCGACTTTATGGCCCACGCGTGCACGAGCATCGGATAGCTCGGTCGACCAGTCGATGCCTAGGGCATCGGCACCGGCACAGGCGATATGCTCCAACCACTGTCCGCCGTTTTTGGTGAACAGGATCACCGGCACGTGGCGGCCGTCATGCTCGCGGATCAACCCGGAGACGATCTGCTCCATATAGCGCAGCGAGAACTCTAGATACGCCGGCGTGGAGAGCGCGCCACCCCAGGTGTCGAAAATCTGTACGGCCTGAGCGCCCGCACGAATCTGCGCATTCAGATAGTCGGTGACCGCCTGCGCCAGGGTATCCAGTAGCTGGTGCATGGTGTCCGGCGTGTCGTACAGCATGGTTTTCAGATGACGGAAATCCTTGCTGGAGCCGCCCTCGACCATATACGTCGCCAGCGTCCAAGGGCTGCCGGAGAAGCCGATCAGCGGCATGCGGCCATTCAGCTCGCGGCGGATAGTGGACACCGCGCGCATCACGTAGTCCAAATCGCGCTCGGCGTTCGGCACGGTCAGTGCCGCTACTTCTTCCGGCGTGCGCACGGTCTTCTTGAATTTGGGGCCTTCGCCGGTTTCGAAGTAGAGGCCCAGCCCCATGGCGTCGGGGATGGTCAAAATGTCCGAGAACAGAATCGCGGCGTCGAGCGGGTAGCGCTCCAGCGGCTGAAGGGTGACTTCGCAAGCCAGGTCATGATTGCGGCACAGGTCCATGAAACTACCCGCGTCGGCGCGGCTGGCGCGGTACTCCGGCAGGTAGCGTCCTGCTTGACGCATCATCCACACCGGAGTGCGGTCAACGGGCTGGCGAGCCAGCGCGCGAAGAAAACGGTCGTTTTGCAAAGGTGTGGTGGTCATAAACACTTGCTCTTGAGAAATTTGCCCGCATTGTAAGGGAGTCATTCTACCTGAAGATAGGAATTGTACGTGAAGATCGCCGGGGATGGCGGCGCAAACCGTGGCCAACATCGTCGTACCCTGCGAAGACCGTGAGGCCCGCGCGGCTTCCTGATAAACTGTCCGCCCACTTCGCCAACACTGGTGTGGTTAACTGGTTTGGTTAATCAGCGAGGAAACCTGTGACCATTCGCTTCATTGCTGCCTCTCGGCTGCCCACTCCCTGGGCCACATTCACTATGCATGGCTTCGAAGACGACGCCACGGGTAAGGACCACATCGCCTTGACGTTGGGCGATGTGAGCGGCGGCGAGCCGGTACTAGGGCGCGTACACTCCGAGTGCTTGACGGGCGATGCGCTGTTTTCCATGCGCTGCGACTGCGGCTACCAGCTGCAAGAAGCGCTGAAGCGCATCGCCGAAGAGGGGCGCGGCGTGCTGCTCTACTTGCGTCAGGAGGGGCGGGGTATTGGGCTGCTCAATAAAATCCGTGCCTATCATCTGCAAGACCAGGGGGCCGATACCGTAGAGGCCAATGAGCAACTCGGTTTCGGTGCCGACATGCGCCGCTACGACCTCTGCGTCCCGATGCTCGACCACTTGGGCATCACCGCGCTTAAGCTGATGACCAACAACCCTCGTAAGGTGGATGCGTTGAGTCGCGATGGGGTAAACGTCGTCGAGCGGCTGTCGATCACCACTGGCTTGAATCCCCACAACGAGCAGTATCTTTCCACCAAGGCGGGAAAGCTTGGCCATATGATGGCGCTGGACGACTTTACCCAAGCCAGCGATGTGGATATCGAGCGCAAAGGCTAAGTAGCTAACCTTTATTGATCGCGTTTTTAATCTAAGTTGCCCGTTAAAAGCGCGTTTTTCTTCGAACGTGCAATAACCTGCTTTTCTTAACTTTGGTTGTTGGGTGTCTGAGCTATGGTGATACGTAGCAGGACGCTATATGCACCTTAGTCAGGAGAAGCCGTCATGAAAGCATTGTGCTGGCACGGTAAGAACGATGTTCGTTACGACACCGTGCCCGACCCCGCAATCGAACATCCCCGCGACGCCATTATCAATGTGAGTAGCTGCGCCATCTGCGGCTCTGATTTGCACCTTTACGACCATTATATGCCCGGTATGTCCTGTGGCGATGTCCTCGGCCACGAGTTCATGGGCGAGGTGATGGAGGTGGGCAGCGAGACGAAAAACCTCAAGGTAGGCGACCGGGTGGTGGTGCCTTTCACCATTTTTTGTGGCGAATGCGAGCAGTGTCAGCGCGGTAACTACTCGGTTTGCGAACGCTCCAATCGTAACAAGTCTCTGGCAGATAAAGTCTTTGGCCATGGCGGTGCTGGACTATTTGGCTACTCTCAACTCACTGGCGGCTATGCAGGCGGCCAAGCCGAGTTTGTGCGGGTGCCCTTCGCCGAAACCACCCACATTAAAGTGCCCGATACGCTCACCGATGAGCAGGTGCTGTTTCTAGGCGATATCTTTCCCACCGGCTGGCAGGCCGCCGTGCAGTGTGACATTCAGCCCACCGATACCGTCGTGATCTGGGGCGCAGGCCCGGTTGGTCAGTTCTGCGTTCGCAGTGCGGTACTGTTGGGCGCCAAGCAGGTCGTGGTCATTGATAACGTGCCCGAGCGACTCTCGATGGCTGCTGCCGGCGGTGCGATTCCGCTCAATTTTGCCCACGAGAGCGTACTCGGCCGATTGCAGGAGCTGACTCACGGTAAAGGGCCTGAAAAGTGCATCGACGCGGTGGGGCTAGAAGCCCACGCCACGCGCTCGCTGGACTCGGTCTACGACCGGGTAAAGCAGGCCATGTGGTTAGAAACCGACCGCGCTCACGTGTTACGTGAAATGATCTACGTCTGCCGTCCGGCCGGTATTCTATCCATTCCCGGGGTGTATGGCGGGTTGGTCGATAAAATTCCTATGGGGGCACTGATGAACAAAGGCCTCACCGTGCGCACCGGGCAAACCCACGTCAACCGCTGGACGGACGATCTGTTACGGCGTATCGACGAGGGACAAATCGATCCTTCGTTTGTGATTACCCACGCGGTGGATTTGGCCCAGGGGCCTGAAATGTATCAAACCTTTCGAGATAAACAGGATGGCTGCGTCAAAGTCATACTGAAACCGTGATGCTACCCAGGGAGGAGTGCATGAACACACCGATGAAACGCCATTCCCGCTCATCAACACGCTCGATGTCACCAGCGGACAAGCTGGCCAGAGGTTTGGGGTGGTTAAGCCTAGGGATGGGGTTGTATCAGTTAGTGGCGCCGCGTCGGCTAGGCCGAGCGCTGGGAATGCCGCAGCGGCACAATAAAATACGCGCGTGCGGTGCCCGCGGAGTCGTCAGCGGCATCGGCGCGCTGTCTGATAATCCGACCCGCGCGATATGGAGCCGCGTGGTGGGGGATGTGCTCGACTTTTCAGCGCTTACGTTTGCCTTGAAGCGTCACCCGTCGCATAAAGAGAACCTTTATTTGGCACTCACCGCCGTAGGCGTGCTGACGATAGTGGATTATGGCTGCGCCAAAGCGCTGAGCCAACGCCATGCCTATCAAGGCGGTATCACCCCAGATTATAGCCAGCGAAGTGGTTTTCCGGGGGGCTTGAAGAGTGCCTGGGGTGCCGCCCGCGCCGAAGAGGGTCAGGCGCAGTTGCCACCCCGGCTTCCTGCGCCTCATGCGTGATTATTGGTTCGCTTGCGCCGCTGCTTGCTCTTTTTCGGCGGCGCGGGCAAGCGCTGGGCGATTGGCGTGGCGGGCGCGATAGGCCACCAGCGGCTCCGGCAAGCGATGTTTCATGCTTGTGGCCCAAGTGAGCGTGTGCGTTAAGAACAGATCCGCCAACGTGAAGGTATCGCCCACCAGATTTTCCTGGCCACGATAGCGGCGCTCGAGCGCGAGCAGGGCTCGCTGGAATTCCCAAGCGGCGGTGGGTAGCACTGAAGGGACGCGCTTGTCTTGAGGCAGGGCGAATTTGTGCTTGGCTTGCAGCCACAGTGGCTGCTCGATCTCGGTAACGATGAAACTAAGCCACTGGTCGACCTGTGCGCGTTCGGTCTCGTGCTGTGGCAGCAGTTGCCCCTCGCCATATCGCTCGGCGAGGTAGCGGCAGATGGGGGCTGACTCGAATAGCGTTAGCTCCCCGTCTTCCAGTACCGGTACTTTGCCATCCGGATGGCGGGCGAGATGCTCGGTGCTTTGCCCTTCGCCTTTATCCAGCGCAACGTGGTGGCACTGGTATGGCAGACCCAGCTCTTCAAGCGTCCAGGCGGCTCGTAAAGAGCGGGAGTTGGGAAAGCTGTATAGCGAGATCATTCGTCGGCTCCAGGCAGTACCGTGAAGCTTTCAATGTAGCGACTCCCTTGCCGTCTGTCACGGACCGACTATTGGCCGCGGGCTGCGCGGATACGTTCGTAAGCGTTGCCGATTTCGCTAGTGCGTGCCTGGGCGACGTCGCGCATGCTCTCCGGCAGCCCTTTGCCGGCCAGTTTGTCCGGATGGTTTTGGCTCATCAGGCGACGATACGCTTTCTTGATCTCGGCGTCGCTGGCATCTTCCGATACCCCAAGCACGCGGTAGGCATCTTTCAACGCCTCCTCGCTGGCGCCTTGAGAATTGGCCGCCGCACCGTGCAGCATGGCTTCGATTTGCTGCACCTCGGCATCGCTACAGCCAACGCCGCGAGCCACACGCAGTATCATCTCGTGCTCGGCAGGGTGCAGCACGCCATCGGCGGCAATGGCGCTCAATTGAACCTGCAAAAAGACTTGACGAAGTACCGGCTGGCGCTGGGTCAGGCGGTTGACCTTGGCCAGCTCCGCTTCCAGATCGAAATCATCGGCGCGGCCACGCTCGAAGGCCGCGCGCGCTTTGGCGCGGTGTTCACCCTGCAAACGCATCTGATCGAAGAGCTTTTCGGTCACGCCGAGCTCGCCTTCGGTAACCTTGCCGTCCGCTTGGCACAGGCAGCCCATCACCGAAAAGATCGACTCCAAAAAGCCTTCTTGAAGCTGCATGCGAGCTGCGTGCAAGCGACGACTAATGCGCCGTCCCAGCCACCAACCTAGGCCCCCACCCACCAGGAGGCCAATGGGGCCCCCGATGGCGAGGCCAATCAAACCAAACACAATGATTAGAAATAACATAGAGATCTCGATAGTTTATATTCACGTGGGGTGCGCATGAACGTTACGGCAGCCGGGCACGAATGGCGCGCTCGATACCTTCCGCGTCCAGGCCACAGTCGCGCAGTAGCTCGGCGGGCGTGCCGTGCTCTACGAAGGCATCTGGCAGGCCTAGGTTAAGGACTTCCACTTGAACGCCTTCGGCGTTGAGCAGCTCGTTGACTGCGCTGCCTGCACCGCCCGCAACGACGTTCTCTTCCAAGGTGACCAGCAGCTCATGTTCGTCCGCCGCGTGAAGCACCGCGTCGCGGTCCAGCGGCTTTACGGAACGCATGTTGATATGGGTGGCATTGAGCTTCTCAGCCACGTCGGCGGCGGCACTGTTCACGCTGCCAAAGGCCAGCAGCGCGATGCGCACGCCGTCGCTGGTGCTCTCGCGACGCACCTGGGCCTCGCCAATCGCCAGCGGCTCTAGGTGCTCTGGAATGACGGCCCCAGGACCGGTGCCGCGGGGGTAGCGCACGGCGGCTGGTCCAGGATGGTAGTAGGCGGCGCTGAGCATGGCGCGGCATTCGGCTTCATCGGCAGGCGCCAGAATCACCATGCCCGGCACGCAGCGCAGAAACGAAAGATCCATGCTGCCGTGGTGGGTGGGGCCGTCTTCGCCCACGAGACCTGCACGGTCGATAGCGAACGTCACGTCCAGATGTTGCACCGCCACGTCATGAATCAGCTGGTCGTAACCGCGCTGCAGAAAGGTGGAATAGATCGCCACCACCGGTTTCATACCTTCACAGGCCATCCCTGCGGCGAGAGTCACCGCGTGCTGCTCGGCGATCGCCACGTCAAAGTAACGCTGGGGATACGTTTGCGAGAAGCGTATCAAGTCCGAGCCCTCACCCATGGCAGGTGTAATGCCCATCAGGCGTGGGTCGGCGGCGGCCATATCGCACAGCCAGTCGCCGAACACGTTGCAGTACTTTTTCTTGGGGGCGTTCTTCGGCGCGCTGGGGCTGGCCGGTTTGCTCACCAGCGGGGCGCTCACGGTTGCGCTGGTTTTTTCCAGCTTCGTGATCGCATGGTAGCCAATCTGGTCCGCTTCGGCGGGCAGGAAGCCTTTCCCTTTGACCGTTTTGATATGCAGAAACTGCGGCCCTTTCTGGTCGCGCAGGTTACGCAGCGTTTGGGTCAGCGCTTCCAAGTCGTGACCGTCGATGGGGCCGACATAGTGAAAGCCCATCTCTTCGAATAGCGTGGCGGGACTGACCATGCCTTTCATGTGCTCTTCGGTACGTTTGGCAAGCTCCAGCGCGCCGGGCAGGTGCGAGAGCACCTTTTTGCCCTCTTCGCGCATTTTGAGGTAGGGCTTGCTGGAGAGCACCCGAGCAAGGTAGGTGGCAATGCCGCCGACGTTTTCGGAAATCGACATTTCGTTGTCATTGAGCACGACCAACAGATTGGCATTGACGTGGCCTGCGTGAGCCAGCGCTTCGAACGCCATTCCCGCGGTCAGCGCGCCGTCGCCAATGATGGCGCATACCTTGCGCGGGTCTCGCTGCGCTTGGGCGGCCAGAGCCATGCCTAGCGCGGCAGAAATCGAGGTGCTGGAGTGGCCCACGCCAAAGGTGTCGTACTCGGACTCGGCTCGACGTGGAAATGCCGCCAAGCCGCCGTGCTGGCGAATGCTGAGCATGGCATCGCGCCGCCCAGTGAGGATTTTATGCGGGTAGGCCTGATGGCCCACGTCCCATACCAAGCGGTCTTTCGGTGTGTGAAAGGCGTGATGCAGCGCGACGCTGAGCTCGACAACGCCTAGCCCGGCACCAAAGTGGCCGCCGGTAACGCCGACACTGTAGAGCAAGTAGGCACGCAGCTCGTCGGCGAGCTGGGCGAGCTGCTTGGCGTTCATGGCCCGCAGCGCGGCGGGGTGGTCAAAGGAGTCGAGCAGTGGCGTCGCCGGGCGCTCGCGGGGTATCTCGTCGAACAGCTTCATAGGCATCGTTAGTGGTCGCGCTCGATCATATAGTGGGCAAGGTCGGCCAGGGGTGCGGCCTGCTCGCCTAGCGGGGCGAGGGCGGCAATGGCCTCGTCAATAAGCGTGTTCGCTTTACGCTGCGCCCCTTCCAGACCCAGCAAGCTGGGATAAGTAGGTTTGGCGCGGGCAGCGTCAGCGCCGGACATTTTGCCCAGCGTGGCGGTGTCACCCGTCACATCCAGGATGTCGTCATGAATCTGGAAGGCTAGCCCAATGGCGCGGGCGTAGCGAATCAGCGCCGCCAGGCGCGGATCGTGGTCATCCACGGCGACGAGCCCCCCTAGCCGGACGGCAGCGACGATCAGCGCGCCGGTTTTATGGGCATGCATGTGGGCCATGGCCTCGGCATCCGGGTGGCCGCCCACGGCGGCCAGATCCAGCGCTTGCCCCGCCACCATACCGTCACGGCCCGAGGCGACTGCCAGGGTAGTGACTAGTTGGCTCAGGCGAGGAGATGGGCGACTCGCGAGCACTTCGAATGCCAGCGCTTGCAGGGCATCGCCCGCCAAAATGGCGGTGGCCTCATCAAAGGCTTTGTGCACCGTGGGCTGACCGCGCCGCAAGTCGTCATCGTCCATGGCAGGCAGGTCGTCGTGAATCAGCGAGTAGGCGTGAATCAGTTCGATGGCGGCCGCTGGCGCGTCAAGGTCGTCGTCGCTCGCCCCGAGGGCTTGGCCCGCTAAATAGACCAGCAGTGGACGTAGGCGCTTACCACCGACCAGCAGGCCGTGGCGCATGGCGGCTTCCAGGCGCGCATCGACGGCGGGGCGAGCGTCGAACAGAGCGGCAAGCGTCGCGTCGACACGGCGGCTGCTGGCGTGGCGCAGCGTGGTAAGCCGGGAAGCTTGAGCCGTTACCATGGCGGCGTCTCCTCGCTGTCATCGCCTGCTTCCGAGGTGCTGGCAAAGGGAGCGACGTCGAGTTTGCCGTCGGCATCTTCGCTCAGCGCCCGGACCTTCAGCTCGGCGCTGTCGAGCCGCTGCTGGGCGTCGCGGGTGAGTCGTACGCCTTGCTCGAAGGCGGTCAGCGCATCTTCCAATGAGAGTTCGCCGGACTCCAGGCGTTCCACAATGGTCTCGAGTTGGGCCACCGTTGCGGCAAAATCGTGTGGGGGTGTCGTGTCGCTCATCGGGCAGTGCCTACCGTTTTCCGGGCGCCCTAGTGTCCGCCAGGGCGACGAGTGTGGCTGCGTGCTGTCAAATAAACGCACAGTATACACCGAGGCGAGGGGGCGGCGTCTGCCCTCACCATGGGTTGATTGATCGACTTGCGCTGCGTTCATCTTGAAAGCGCACACTTTTCATCACACCAGGCCGCCGAGAGCGCCAGCGGCTGTGCTACCATATGCGCCTCCCGTGAACCGATACACGGCGCATGCCGCCGACCATAGAGGTTGATTCAGCCATGGCCAAAACGTCCCTGGAAAAGAGCAAGATCAAGATCCTGCTACTCGAGGGCGTCCACCAAAGCGCGGTGGACAATTTTCACAACGCCGGTTACGAGAACATCGAGCTTCTGCCGACCTCGCTGGATGAAGAGGCGCTGATCGAGAAGATTCGCGATGTTCACTTCATCGGTATCCGCTCCCGCACGCAGTTGACTGAGCGCGTGTTCGAGGCGGCCGAGAAGCTGGTGAGTGTGGGCTGTTTCTGTATCGGTACCAACCAGGTCGACCTGGATGCGGCGCTCAAGCGCGGTATCGCGGTCTTCAACGCGCCGTACTCCAACACACGCTCGGTGGCTGAGCTGGTGCTGGCCGAAGCGATCATGCTGCTGCGCGGTATCCCCGAAAAGAATGCCCGTGCTCACCAGGGGGGCTGGTTGAAATCGGCGAAAAACTCCCACGAGGCGCGTGGCAAAACCCTCGGTATCGTGGGGTATGGCAGCATTGGCGCGCAGCTCTCCGTATTGGCCGAATCCTTGGGCTTCAACGTCATTTACTACGACGTGATTACCAAGTTGGGTATGGGGAACGCTAATCAGGTAGGCAGCCTGGAAGAGCTACTCGGCCGCGCTGACGTGGTCAGCTTGCACGTGCCGGACTTGGCCTCGACCCGCTGGATGATCGGTGCCAAAGAGATCGCGGCCATGAAGGACGGAGCGATTCTGATCAACGCCGCCCGCGGCAGCGTAGTTGAGATCGAGCCGCTTGCCGAGGCGATCAAAGCGGGCAAACTCAATGGCGCGGCCATCGATGTCTTCCCAGTCGAGCCGAAGGGCAACGACGAAGAGTTCCAAAGCCCGCTGCGTGGCCTGCACAACGTGATTCTGACGCCACACATCGGTGGTTCGACGTTGGAGGCTCAGGAGAATATCGGTATCGAAGTCTCCGAGAAGCTCATCACTTACTCGGACAACGGTACCACGGTCACCTCGGTCAACTTCCCCGAAGTGGCGTTGCCCGCCCATCCGGACAAGCACCGTCTGCTGCACATTCACGACAACGTGCCCGGCGTGCTTTCTCAGATCAACCGCGTGTTGTCGGAAAACGGCATCAATATTTCGGGCCAGTATCTGCAGACCAACGATAAGGTCGGCTACGTGGTCATCGATGTCGATAAAGCCTACGGCCCGCAGGCGCTGGAAGCGCTGAAGGAAGTGGAACACACGCTGAAGATTCGTGTGCTCTACTCGGCGCAAAATAGCTAAGCAAGCAAAATAGCTAAGTAAATAGTGAGTTAGCGCTTGTCACCAAAACGGCCCCGCAGGGGCCGTTTTGCGTTTCATCAATGACCTAACAAGACGTTATCAGGCTAGATCGAACAGCAGCACTTCGCTGGCGTCGCTGCTGGTGAGCTCGACGTGCTCATCCGGCGTAAACGCAGCGGCATCGCCGGTGGTGAGCCGTTCGCCGTTCACCTCGATGGTCCCTTTCACCACATGTAGCCATGCGTAGCGTGAGGGCGGTGTCGTGAGGTGGTCCCCGGCGCTTAGCAGGCTGGCGTAAAGGTTGACGTCTTGGTTCACGCTCACCGAGCCATCACGGCCATCGGGGGAGAGGACCAAACGCCACTGGCCCTGCCGCTCGGCGCTGGGGAAGTGCTTCTGTTCGTAGCTGGGCCGAATGCCACGCTGGGCGGTTTCGATCCAGATTTGCAAAAAGTGAAGGCCGTTTTCCTGGGAGTGGTTGAACTCGCTGTGCAGGACGCCGGTACCCGCCGACATGCGCTGCACGTCGCCAGGGCGCATGACTTCGCCATTGCCCATGTTGTCTTTGTGCTCCATCTCGCCTTCGAGCACGTAGGAAATGATCTCCATATCCCGGTGGGGGTGGGCACCAAAGCCGTGGCCGGGTGCGACGCGATCTTCGTTGATCACCCGCAGCGCACGGAAGCCCATATGGTTGGGATCCATATAGTTGGCGAAGGAGAAGGTGTGGTAGGAGCGCAGCCAGCCGTGGTCCGCGTAGCCCCGCTCGTTGGAACGACGAATCTTCATGAAAGCACCTCAATGACGGAGTCGAGTTGCCGTCTACTATACGACCGAGTGTGTGCGTCGTGGGATGAAGCTTTCTCAATGATGGCGTCGAAATAATCGACGATTGACACGTCTTTGATCTGGGTCAGCCTCGCCGAGATGCGCCGAAGGCGCACTTTTTGCTATCATACGCGCGTTCATTTAACCCGGTCCGCCCTTTGCGAGGGCGACTACCAGGAGCACGCCATGACGACCCCGACCCCAACGCCGCCCATCGTGGTGGCGGCGCTGTACAAATTTGTTACTCTGAACGATTTCGAAGCGCTGCGCGAGCCGCTGCGTCAAACGATGGTCGATAACGACGTAAAAGGCACGCTGCTGCTCGCCAAAGAGGGCATCAACGGCACCGTGGCTGGGAGCCGCGAGGGCATCGACGCCCTGCTGGCCTGGCTGACCGCCGACCCGCGCCTGGCCGATATCGACCACAAAGAGTCGTTTTGTGACGAGCCGCCGTTCTATCGCACCAAAGTAAAGCTCAAAAAAGAGATCGTGACGCTGGGCGTGCCGGGTATCGACCCGAACGACACCGTGGGCACCTATGTCGAGCCAGAGCACTGGAACGCTATTATTTCCGACCCGGACGTACTGGTCATCGATACGCGCAACGACTACGAAGTGTCGATTGGCAGCTTCGAGGGGGCGATCGACCCAAAAACCACCACCTTCCGCGAGTTCCCGGAGTATGTCCGCGAGCACTACAATCCGGAACAGCATAAAAAAGTCGCCATGTTCTGCACCGGCGGTATCCGCTGCGAAAAAGCCTCCAGCTTTATGCTGAAAGAGGGCTTCGAAGAGGTCTACCACCTGAAAGGCGGCGTGTTGAACTATCTGGAAAAAGTACCGGAAGAGCAGTCGCTGTGGCGGGGCGAGTGCTTCGTGTTCGATAACCGAGTCACCGTGCGTCACGATCTTAGCGAAGGCGAGCACGAGCAGTGCCACGCCTGCCGGATGCCGATCTCCCAGGAGGATATGCAGTCGTCGGCCTACGAGCCAGGCATCAGCTGTCCCCACTGCATCGACTCGCTGCCCGAGAAAACCCGCGCCGCCGCCCGCGAGCGTCAGCGTCAGATCGAGCTGGCCAAAGCGCGCGGCGAACCTCACCCGCTGGGTTACAACCCTCGCCAGGACGCCCGCGAGAAGGCGTAACCCAGAGGTGGCCTGCCGCCGACCGGGAGGCCACTTTGGTCGTAGCGCGCCCTCGGCGGCCCCAGCAAGCGCTAGACTGGGTAGCCACATCTGCCCAGGAGCCTGCCATGTCGCCCACTCATGCATCCCCATCCAACGACTGCCTAATGCGCACCGCGCAGGAGGGCGTCGTCACCCTCACGCTCAACCAGCCCGAGCGCTTCAATGCGCTCTCAGAGGCGATGCTGGACGCGCTGCAAACGGCGCTGGATGACATTGCCCAAGACGATCGGGTGCGCTGTGTGGTGCTAGCGGCCAACGGCAAGGCGTTTTGTGCAGGCCACGATCTGAAGCAGATGCGCGCGAACCCCGACGAAGCATACTACCAAGCGCTCTTCGCGCGCTGTGGCCAGGTGATGCAAAGCATTGTTCATTGTCCTGTCCCTGTGATTGCCAAAGTACAGGGCATCGCGACCGCCGCCGGCTGCCAGCTCGTCGCCAGCTGCGACTTGGCCGTGGCCGCCAGCAGCGCCCGCTTTGCCGTCTCCGGCATTAACGTGGGCCTGTTTTGCTCGACGCCCGCCGTAGCGCTCTCGCGTAATGTTCCCCGTAAACGCGCCATGGAGATGCTATTGACCGGTGACTTCATTAGCGCCGACACCGCCGCCGAGTGGGGGCTGATCAATCGTGTTGCCGAAGAGGGCGAGCTAGACAGTGCCGTGGCGTCGCTAACGGCCAGCATTGGTGGTAAAAGCGCGGTGGCGGTGCGTACCGGCAAAGCGATGTTTGCCCGCCAGCTCGCTATGCCGCTGGAAGAGGCCTATGCCTTTGCGGGCGACACCATGGCGTGCAACATGCTGGCCGAGGATGTGGCAGAAGGCATCGATGCGTTTATCGAAAAGCGCGCGCCTCGCTGGCAGCATCGCTAGTACACGCTGCTAGCCATTGGTGGAATTTGTTTCCGTAAACGCGACAGCGCCCCCTGCGGCGCGTTATCCTGCTGGCTTTTTACGTATTGAGCGCCGTCAGGAGAGTAGTCAGGTGAGTGAAGCCAAGCGCAGATCAGTCGGACGTCCGGCGGGAGCCACGAAAGCGAGCGGAGGGCATAGCCAATCGTTGGTGCGTGGCCTCACGCTGCTCGAATACCTATCCGCTAGCCCGCTGGGCCTTGCACTCTCGGAGCTGGCGGAGATGGCCGACTTGGCCCCTTCGACCACCCATCGCCTGCTGCAAGCGCTACAAGGCCAGGGCTTCGTGACCCAGGAGAGTGACCAGGGCCTGTGGCGTATCGATGTCAAAACCTTCCGTATTGGTAACAGTTTTCTAGAGGCCCGCGACGTGGTGGCTAAAAGTCGCCCCTTTTTACGCCGCCTCACCGCGGAGACCGGTGAGACGGCCAATCTAGGTATTCGCGACGGGGCCACGGCGGTCTTTCTTGCTCAAAACGAGTCTCCGCAGATGATGCGCATGATTACGCGCTTGGGCTCCCGCGCCCCACTGCACGCCTCCGGCGTGGGCAAGGCGCTGCTAGCGTGGACGAGCGAAGAGGAGCGTAGTGCACTGCTGGAAGGCGGCTATGAGCTGGCACGCGTCACGGAGAACACCCTCTACCGAACGGACTCGCTGCAGACAGAAATGGCCGACATTCGTGCCCAGGGCTTTGCCTGTGATCGAGAAGAGCACGCCATTGGCCTGCACTGTGTGGCGGCCTGCATCTTCGATGAGCACGCCACGCCGCTGGCCGCCATCTCTGTCTCGGGCCCCATGGCGCGTATCCCCGAAGAGCGCCTGCTCGTGCTCGGTGCGCTAGTGCGCCAGGTCGCGTCAGAGATCACGCAACAGCTGGGGGGGCAGTTGCCCCGCTGAGCGAGAGAGGACGCGTAACGTGTTCAGCCTGTTTTGGGTGGCGCTGGCGAGCGCCACGCTGCTACCCGGTGGCTCGGAAGTGTGGCTGGCGCGGCTATGGTGTGTGGGCGAGCCTGCGCTGGCGTTGTGGGCTGTGGCTACCGTGGGTAACACGCTGGGCAGTTTGATCAATGTGGCCCTGGGCCGCTACGCTCGTCAGTTTCAAGATCGCCGCTGGTTTCCGGCGTCGCCTGAGGGGCTGGCCCGCGCCGAGCGCTGGTATCACCGCTTTGGTGAGGCGAGCCTGCTGCTGTCTTGGTTACCCGTGATTGGCGATCCGCTCACCGTGCTGGCAGGGGTGATGCGCCTTGCTTGGTGGCGGGCGATGTTGTGGATCGTATTGGCCAAAGGGGCGCGTTACGCTCTGTTGATCACCATGGCTCAGCAGTGGTTAGCCCCTTACTGCCACTGAAGGTTACCTTGTCTTATATGGCGCGCAAAAAACAGTCGCGTTAACGTCTCTTTCTTCGAGTCATGTTACGCTAGTCACTTTGGATCGAGCGTTATACAAAGCTTGCATTTCCATTGGATGCACTATCCTGTGTTTAACATTCTTAGGTTGAATTTTAACGAGGGCAGGATGGCAAATACTCACCCAAAAGGAGGTTATGGTGTGACGTCACTACGTTTACTCCCCTGGCTCAGCGTCTGGATGCTGGCGCTGTTCGCCATGCTGGCCGGGCCAGCCATGGCGCAAACCACGTTAAGCGCCGAGAGCGATGCGTCCGTCGCTGAAGAGCAGCCCTCTTATGCGGCGCTGGCCGACCTGCTGGAAGACGAGCAGGCCCGCCAGGAGCTCATTGAACTGCTGCGTAATCAAGCGTCTGAGTTGCCTGCTGGCGTTGCGGCCGAGCTGTCGCCGGAAGCCGCTGCCGCGGGGGGCAACGTAGCGCCCGAGGACGTCTCACTACCCCGCCAGTTGGCAGAGTTGACCAGCCGTGTAGTAGGTGATGTGGGCGGTCAGATCGAGCAGGCTGCGGCGATCGTCGGCAATATGTTCACCGGCCAAGGCACGGGCAGCAGCTTCGATATGGCGGCCTTCATGAGCGCAGCCATCAACCTGGGCATCGTGATCGTGGCGACCTTCGCCATTTTTATGGTGTTCCGCCGGTTGGCAAAATCATTGTTCACCAAAATCAGCGGCTGGTCACAGCAGGGCACGGGACTGACGCCGGTGCTACGTTTAGTGCTGTGTGTCGCGGTCGCCGCGGTCGTCGATATTCTTTTGATCGCCCTGGCGTACGTTGGCGGTAACTTGGTGGCCACCTTTGCCGTGGGAGAGACCGGTGAACTCTCTACCCGCGCGTCGCTCTTTTTAAATGCCTTCTTGATCATCGAACTGCTCAAAGCCGGTGTACGAATGCTCTTCTCCTCGCGTTACGAGGGTCTTCGCTTATTACCGATTTCAGCTCAAGAAGCCTCGTATTGGAACCGCTGGCTGGCGCGCCTGATTGGCATGGTGGGGTACGGCCTGATGGTCGTCGTGCCGCTGGTCAACTTCTATGTGGCCGCCACCCTGGGACAAGCGGTCGGCACGCTGATCATGCTGCTGGCGTTTATCTATGCGGTGGGCGTGGTGCTCAAAAACCGCGTGCGCCTGCGCGATAATCTAAATCAAATGAGCGCGCGCTCGACGCTGACGGCGAGCCGTGTGTCGCTGCAGCTGTTTGCCCGGACGTGGCACCTGTTTGCATTGATCTACTTCCTGATGGTGTTCGTGCTGACCCTGACCCGTCCAGGCGATGCGCTGCCCTTCGTACTTTACGCGACACTAAAAACCTTGGGGGCCGTGGTCGTAGGCCTGCTGCTCTCTGCGTTTCTGACGCAAACCATTGGCCGTCGTATCCAGCTCTCCGACGATCTGCGCCGCAAACTGCCGCTTTTGGAAGTGCGTTTGAATAGCTACGTGCCCAACGCGCTGCGCGTGCTGCGCACGGTGATCGTCGTCGCGGTAATCATGGTCGTGCTGGACGCCTGGGGAGCCTTTAACCTCGCCGCTTGGTATGCTTCCGAGCGTGGCGCCAACCTAGTGGGTAACCTGATCAGCGTGGCCGTCATTCTGATCGTGGCTCTCGGTGTCTGGCTGGGGCTGGCGAGCCTGATCGAGCACAAGCTCAACCCGGAAACCGGACATGGTGAGCCGTCGGCTCGCGCCAAAACGCTGCTGAGTTTATTCCGTAACGCGCTGGCAATTGCCATGGTGACCATCACCGGCATGATCGTGCTGTCGGAAATCGGCATCAACATCGGGCCGCTGATTGCCGGTGCCGGTGTGCTGGGTCTGGCGATTGGTTTTGGTGCGCAGAAGCTGGTGCAGGATGTGATCACCGGGGTGTTCATTCAAGTAGAGAACGCCATGAACACCGGCGACGTGGTCACCGTGGGCGGCGTGACCGGCACGGCCGAGCGTTTGAGTATCCGCTCGGTGGGCATTCGTGACCTGTCCGGTACCTACCATATCGTACCGTTCTCCAGCGTCGATACCGTCTCCAACTACATGCGTGAGTACGGCAACCATGTGGGCGAGTACGGCATTGGTTACAACGAAAGTATCGACGAGGCGATCGAGCAGCTACAGCTAGCCTTCGAAGATCTTAAAGCCAGCGAAGAGCATGGTCATAAACTGTTGGCGGACATGACCGTGGCGGGTGTCACCGCGCTGGCCGACAGCTCGGTCAATATCCGTGTCGTGATCAAGACCACGCCAGGCGATCAGTGGGCCGTGGGCCGCGCTTACAATCGTTTGGTCAAGCTGCGCTTCGACGCCGCGGGCATCGAGATTCCGTTCCCGCATACCACGCTCTACTTTGGCGAAACCAAAGGGGGCAAGACGCCGCCCGCCAACGTGCGTATTTTGGAGGCGAAAGCCGAGAAAAAACGGACCGAAACGGCGCCCTTGTCAGAGCGCAGCGAAGACGCACTACAGCATAACCCGGAGCATCACAAGCCGGATCATGACGATGTCGATGAGACCTAAGCATTGATATCGTGACCTACGAGAGGCCGCCTCCGGGCGGCCTCTTTGCGTTGGGTCAGCGGTCGCCGGGTTGGTTTTTGGAGTGATGGTTTTTGGGATGATAGTTCTCGGAGTGGCGACCTTCGAGGTTGATCGACTCGCCGCCGTCCACGAACAGGATTTGTCCGGCGACGAAGGCGTTGTCCAGTAGATAGTGCAAGGCTTGTACAAGGTGGGCTGGATCGCCCTGGTGATCCACCGGAATCCCGTCGATGCGCCACTGGATATAGTCGCTGGTGCGTTGAGAGGCGGGTAACACCACTCCCGGCGCAATACCGTTGATGCGCAGGCGTGGAGCAAACTCCAGCGCGGCCATCCGCGTCATCTCGGCCAAACTCTTTTTGGAGAGCAAGTAGGCCGCATACGGGTACTGGTGATAGGCCACCTTGTTATCGATGATGTTGATCACCTGGCCCTGCGCTACCGCATCGGCAAAATGGCGTGTGAGAAGCAGCGGGGTGAACATATTGACCCGAAATTGGGTCTCCAGCATTGCCAGCTCGGTCTTTGCGATGGGCGCGGGCTCGTAGGCCGAGGCGCTATTGAGCAGCACGTTCAAGCCGGGGAAGCGTGTTACCGCCTGTTGTATCAGGCTCTCCAGCGAGTCGCTCAGAAAGTTACAGGGTAGTATCTCGCACTCCCTCCCTTTGCCGCGAATCACCGTGGCGACCTCTTCAGCCTCCCCGCGTGAGCTGTTCACGTGCAGAGCAATATCGAAACCTTTGTCGGCCAAGGCTTCTGCAAAGTGGCGACCAAGCCGTGTGGCGCCGCCGGTGACGAGTGCCGCAGGTGTCGGCATGACGAATCCCTCGCTGTCGATAGGAAGTGAATGGTGGTGGAGCAATAACGAAGACTCTCTGCGTGAGCGCAGCGTTTGTCAATAACTTGTACAGAGCTTGAACAAAATGACCCACGTTCTACTCTGTGAAAACGCAGCCTGCTTGCGTCTATCGGCCTTTGGATGAGTGCATGGCCGTGTGAAAGCGTTTTGACCTCGTTACACCATCATCGGCTTATCTATGGAATGTCGCTATGTCATCAACGTCGTCGCATGCAACAACCGGCAGCATGCACCATGAGTGCGTGATCTCAGTGGGGTCCAATATCGAACCCGAACACCACTTTTCTCAAGCGCTGGAGATTTTGAGCAGCGAGTGCGAGCTGGTGGCCCGCTCGTCCGCCGTCCGTACGTCGCCGGTGGGCTTTCAACATCAGCCCGATTTTCTCAATGCCGCGCTGGTGGTGCGCACTGCGCTGGATCGGGACGCCTTCAAAGCCTATCTGAAAGAGGTCGAGGATCGCTTGGGACGGGTGCGCGGGCCGATCAAATCCGGTCCTCGAACCATGGATCTAGACATCGTGGCGTGGGACGGTGAAATCGTCGACGACGGTTACTTCAAGCATCAGTACGTGCGTGGCCCGGTCGATGCGGTATTGAGCGCCAGCGGGCGCTCCATAAGCGCAGGCCCCGTCTCGTAGCCCTGCCATCGCCAGCATGTGAGGTGTCGTCGATGCTGCAGGCCTCATGTTTTTTGGCCATTGGCCGATAACGATGCTAACGGCGCCTTCGCGCTTACCGTCGAGGTCACTTATGTGATCAGCCTTGCGACCAATATCACGTCGCTACTGGTAATGAACCATTTGCGTACGAGCCAACAAGCGATGCAGACCTCCATGGAGCGTCTGTCGTCTGGGCTGCGTATCAATAGCGCCAAAGACGACCCTGCGGGTCAGGCCATCGCTAATCGCATGGGCGCGCAGATCCGCGGCATGAACCAGGCGATCCGTAATACCAATGACGGAATTTCCATGGTGCAAACTGCCGAAGGTTCGCTGAACCTGATCAACGACAGCCTGCAGCGTATTCGCGAGTTGAGCGTTCAGGCGCTCAATGGCACCAATTCGTCAGACGATCTTGCCTCTATTCAGTTGGAAATCGACCAGCGCCTGGAGGAGATCGATCGCGTCGCTGGGCAGAGTAATTTTAACGGCATCAGGCTGGTCGAGAGCGATAAAACCCTCAACATTCAGGTGGGCGCCAACGCCGGAGATGTGATTGGCGTGCGCTTTTCGGGAATGGGGCGCCAGGCCTTGGGCATGGACGGTTTCAGCGTATTGGACGATGGCTCGGCCACGCCCAACCCGATGGATGTCGTGGATGAGGCCATGAAGCAGGTCGATCGTCAGCGTAGTTATTTTGGCGCGGTACAGAACCGTTTCGAGAGCGTCATCGACGGCCTCAATACCAACATCATCACCACCTCCGCCGCCCAGTCGCGTATCCAAGACGCCGACTACGCGCAAGAAGTCTCCAATCTGATTCGTGCCCAACTGCTACAACAGGTGGGTATCGCCATGCTGACCCGGGTCAACCAGCAGCCACAGCTGATTCTGCGGCTGCTGGAGGGGCTATAACGACGAGCCGCCGATCAGCGTTCGTCGATGATGCCCTGTTCCCGTGCCATGGCATAAGCCGCCTGCGGCCCGTTCCATAACGAAGGCAGCAGTATCAGCGACACCGGGATCGCGGTGATCACGATGAACTGCTGCAGCGCGCTGATTTGCCCTGCGCCCATGTACAGCAGCACGGCCGCCATCAGCGCCATGGCAATGCCCCAGAAAGCGCGCATGTAGGGACTGGGGGCATCGTGTCCCGCACCGACGACGGCAATGGCATAGCTCATCGAATCGCCGGTAGTGGCCACGAAAATCGTCGTTAGCAGCAGAATCGCCAGCGCCATCCAGGTGCCGCCGGGCAGCGCCTGGGCCACCGTGAGCGTCGCCACGTCGAATTGGAAGTTGTTGAGCGCTTCGCTGAGGTCGATCACACCGGTGAGCTGGTAATAGATGCCCGAACCGCCCAGCAGCGTAAACCACACGGTGGTGGCAATCGGGGCGAGCACCGCCACGGCCACGATCATCTCGCGAATGCTGCGGCCCCGTGAAATGCGCGCCACGAAGATCGCCATCAGCGGCGCATAGCCAATGAACCAGGCAAAGAAGAACACCGTCCACCACTGCATCCACCACGCCGGGGCGGTTTCAGCGGTCATCGTCGCCATGGTGAAAAACTCGCTGATATAGGCCCCCATACTGGACAGATAGGTATTGACCAAAAACAGCGTGGGGCCGAATACGATGATGACGGCGCCGATGGCCAGCGCCAGCAGCACGTTGAAACGGCTCAACAGCTGAATGCCCTTGTGGACGCCGCTCATGGAAGAGAGCACATAGATAACGCCCAATACGCCTAGGATGATGAGCTGGCCCGTGTAGCCCTCCGGCAGACCAAACAACTCATGCAAGCCAAAGCTCACCTGCGTGGCCAAAAAGCCGATGGGGCCGACCGTGCCCGCCACCAGAGCAATCACACAGCAGGCATCCACGATGCTGCCCAGCGGGCCACGCATCAAGCGCTCGCCCAACACCGGGTAGAGCAGCGTGCGCGGCTGAAGCGGCTGGCCTTTTACGTAGTGCGCATGGGCCAGCACCACGGCGGTGAGCGAGCCCAGCACGGCCCAGGCCATGAAGCCCCAGTGCATGAACGATTGACCCAACGCACCGGCAACGGCGTTGGCGGTGCCCGGTTCGGTATCGAACGCAGGCGGTGTCACGACGAAGTGATACACCGGCTCGCCTGCGGCAAAAAACACGCCGCCACCGGCTAGCAGGGTACACAGAATGATCGAAAGCCACTTGAACGTGCTCATTTCGGGTGCATCGAGGTTACCGATCTTGGCTTTCGCCGCGGGCGTCAACGCCACGCCCATCGCAATGAAAAACGTCAGTAACAGCAGGAGTTGGAAATAGCTGCCCAGGACGAGGGCCGTCCAGGCGAAGCCTGCGCTAATCGAGCTGGCGACTCGTTCGATGTCATAAAACGAGAGCCCAAGAAACGCCACGATAAAGCCGATGCTGAGCAGCAGCACGATAGGATCGCCGAGGGAGAAACGCGAAGACCCCTCGGCGTGTCGAGGAGGTTGGTTCATGATGAACACCTATGGATGGGAGTGGCAGGGAGAAATGCGGAAGCAGAACCACGAGTTTAACAAACCGCTGCGTGAGCCGACTTAACGGCCCAGGAGCATTGGATGCGATACCCGTCGTCGCCGCCCGTTTTCAGGACAAATTTTCAGGACAAAAAAAAGCGCCATTCAATGAATGGCGCGAGGACAGGAAACTGAGCACAGTGTACCGATGAATTAGACCAAAGTCTAACGATTAGAGCGGAAATGTTTAAAAATGGTGCGTGCCGCAAAGTGATTGCACCATTTTGAACGTTTACGGAGCGCCTTCCGCTATCGGCAGCCCTATAACGCTATGAAAAAATAGTAAAAATCGAAAAATGGCAGTATTGCTGCAACGGGCAGGGCATCATTGTATACAAGGTGCCTCACGCCATGACACAACGCCCTGGTTCTGCTTCACCCCGCTCAATCTCCAGCACGATCTCCAGCACGCTAGGCGGCTTAGCGCTATCGCTGCTGCCGATGGGCGCTCTGGCAGACATGACCCCTATCCGTTTCCAGCTCGACTGGCGATTCGAAGGCCCCGCTGCACCGTTCTTGATGGCGGCTGAAAAGGGCTATTTCGCCGAAGAAGGCCTGGACGTGCAGATCGATTCCGGCAGCGGCTCGGCAGGTGCGGTGAATCGGGTGGCGTCAGGCGCCTACGAAATGGGCTTTGGCGACCTGAACGCGTTGATCGAGTTCCTGGCCGAAAATCCCGAAGGCCCTGGCATCCAGGGGGTCTACATCGTCTATGACGGCACGCCAGCGGCGGTATTTGCCCGCAAAGAGAGCGGCATTGAAAGCCCCGCCGATCTTGCAGGCAAAACCATTGCCGCGCCCGCCTTCGATACCGGCTACCGCGCCTGGGGCATTTTCGCGGCTGCCAACGGGCTAGAAACCGATGCCGTGGAGTGGCAAAACGTCGACCCCACGCTACGGGAAACCCTGCTGACCCGTGGCGACGTAGATGCCATCACCGGGTTCTACTTCACCAGCCTGCTGAACCTGGAAGAGCGGGGAATGAGCGAAGAGGATCTGACCATCATGCCGTTCCCTGACTATGGCGTGCCGCTCTACGGCAACGCGATATTGGCTAGCGAAGCCTTTGCCCAAGACAATCCCGAGGCGGTTCAGGGATTTTTGCGTGCTTTTAACCGTGCGCTAGGAGAAACGCTGGCCGACCCAGACGCCGCCATCGAGTACGTGAAAAACCGCGATGGCTTGATCGATGTGGAGATGGAGACCCGCCGTTTGAAACTGGCGCTGGAGAGCGTGGTGGACACCCCGGATGCCCGCGAGTTTGGCGTAGGCGGCGTGGATGACGAGCGCTTGATGCAGGCGATTCAACTGGTCGCTGATGCCTATGATTTGCCGACGCTGCCGTCGCCCGATCAAGTGTTCGATTCCCGCTACCTGCCGCCGGTAGAAGAGCGCATGCTGCTATCGGAGACCGAGTGATGTCGGCAGCGTTTGTCCGTTTCGATGACGTAAGCCTGGCCTATGATGGCACCGGCAACGCCATCGAGGATATCAATCTCGCTATCCACGAAGGCGAGTTCGTCGCCTTCGTGGGGCCCTCCGGGTGCGGTAAATCCACCTTCATGAAGCTATGTACCGGGCTGCACGCGCCGACCCAGGGCAGCGTGCGCGTGGACGATGCACCCGTGACCGGACCGCTGAAGATCTCGGGCATGGCGTTTCAGAACGCCAATCTACTTCCCTGGCGTACTACCCTGGATAACGTGCTGCTGCCGCTGGAGATCGTCGAGCCGTATCGGCGGCAGTTTCGGCAGCGCCGCGAGGAGTTCAAAGGCTGGGCGCGGGCGTTGCTTGCCACGGTTGGCTTGGCCGAGCACGAAGATAAGTATCCCTGGCAGCTCTCGGGGGGTATGCAGCAGCGGGCCTCCATTTGCCGCGCGCTGATTCATCGGCCGCGCCTGCTGATGTTGGACGAGCCCTTTGGCGCGCTAGACGCTTTTACCCGCGAAGAGCTGTGGTGCGTGCTGCGGGACTTATGGGAAGCCCAGCGCTTTACCGTCGTGCTGGTGACCCACGATCTCCGCGAAGCCGCGTTCCTGGCCGACACGGTCTACGTCATGAGCCGCCGCCCCGGCCGCGTCATCGAACGGCGCCGTATCGAACTGCCTCGCCCGCGAGCGCTGGAAACCACCTACGAAAAGCCCTTTATCGACCTAGTGCAGGACTTACGCGCCCAGATTGGCGACGTGCGCAGCACCTAACGGATATGAACATGACCCATAACAGCAAGCTGATTGAACGGCTCGCGCCCTGGATCGCTGTGGCCGTTCTCGTGGCCGTCTGGGAAGCCTCCGTACGGCTCTTCAACGTACCGAGCTTCATTTTTCCCAGTGCGCTGGACACCCTGCATGCGCTGATGACGTATTCCGGGCCGATTGCCATGCACTCCTGGCAAACCTTTTGGACCACGCTGATTGGTTTTGGGTTGGGGGTCGTGGTGGGGCTGGTGCTGGGTTTCATCGTGGGATCGTCACGCTTTCTCTATAACGCCTGCTACCCGCTCTTGGTGGGTTTCAACGCCATCCCAAAAGTCGCGTTCGTGCCCATTCTGGTGGTTTGGTTTGGGATCGGTTCCGTGCCCGCCATCCTCACCGCGTTTTTGATCTGCTTCTTTCCCATCGTGGTGAACGTGGCGACGGGGCTGGCGACGCTGGAGCCGGAAATGGAGGACGTGTTGCGCGTATTGGGTGCGCGGCGTATCGACGTGCTGCTCAAGGTGGGCCTGCCGCGCTCGCTACCGTACTTTTTTGCTTCGCTAAAAATCGCCATCACCCTGGCGTTTGTGGGCACGGTGGTGTCGGAAACCGTGGCGTCTAACCAAGGCATTGGCTACTTGATGATGAGCGCTGGCTCACAGATGCGCATGGGCTTGGTGTTCGCCGGATTGCTGGTGATCAGCGCCATGGCGATGGTGATGTACGAGCTGTTCGCGCTGTTGGAAAAGCGCATGACCGGTTGGGCTCACCGAGGGCAGAACCGCTAGCAGCCACTGCTGTTTACCAGCTATATAGCAGCGAGGCGCTGGTGGTGGTATCGGTGCGCTCGCTGGCGTCTTCGGGCGGTTGAGAGTTGTGCTTCACTTCGTAAGAGAGTCGCAGCGACAGCTTGGCATTCAGCCGGGCAGTGAGAGAGGTCAGCGAGCGAGCGGTGGTGTTGGCTTCGGTGTACTCCACCGACATCTCCTGGGCGAGATCGGCGAATTCAGAGAATCGGTAGCGGTAATCCAGCGCGGTATAGGCGACGGCGAGCTGCTCGTTATCCGTATCTCGCAGGCGGTCGTTGCGATAGCCGGGCCCTGCTTCTAGCGATAGCGTATGGCGCTTACTCTCCAATAGCTGTCGCCCATAGCCGCCAATCACCGAGAGCTGCTGGTCGTAACCGGCAAAACGGTCCTTCTCCCAGCGGGCAAAGCCAAACAGGTAGTGCGGCCCGCTAAAGTCGTAGCGTTCACGCCCTGCGAGCAGATATTGCTCCGCGCTGGTTTCGCCATCCTTGCTGACGTTACGCACTTCCCCTCGCAGCGAATGGGTCAACTGACCGGTCAGCCAGGTCAGACGCGATTTGCCGATCAGTGTTTGGCTATCGGTGTTGCCCGACAGGTGGGTAAAGCCGAGCTCGGCGTCGCCGCTGAACACCGGCGAGTCCTCTTTGGGCGGTGGCGGAGCGTAGAACGGAAAGCTATGGCCCCGGTTGTCCACAGGAGCGTGGTGCCAAACATCAGGGAGCAAAATAGGTGTCGCACGACACTCCTCCTTGAGCGTAGAGTCGTTAAGAGGCTGCTATATAAGCACAGTGAGGCAGCAGCGCAACGACTAACGGCCATTAGGCGCTGCGTGCCATAATGACGCGGTCGCGCACCATGAGTTCCGTTATGACTGCTCCTCGCCCCCGAACACTGGCCGAATTACAGCGCTGGCGCCGCACTCGTGCCAAGCGCCGCTGGTACAAACGCAGTTTTCGCCTGCAAGTCATGATGCTGGTGGGGCTGCTGCTGGCGGGGATGTTGCTGGCCCAGGGCACGTATCTCAACCACCGCAAAGCCGAGATCATCACCCATCAAATGGGCGAGCGGGCGCTGGCGGTGGCCAAGACCGTGGCCGGGATGCCGCAGATCGTCAACGCGTTTGCGACGTCTGACCCCTCTGCCATCATTCAGCCGCTCGCCGAGCGCGTGCGCCATGAGACCGGCGCGCGCTATGTGGTGGTGGGCAATGCCCAGTCTATCCGCTACTCCCATCCCGTTCCCGAACGGATCGGCCAGCCCATGGTAGGCGGCGATAACGAGCAGGCGCTGATCTATGGCCAGTCCTATGTCTCGGAAGCGACCGGCACGCTCGGCACGGCCATGCGTGGCAAGACACCGGTATGGGACGAAGAGGGCAATATCATCGGCGTGGTATCGGTGGGCTTCATGCTCGAACGGGTCGATATGGACGTTGCCCGCTACACCAGTCTGGGCTGGGCCCTCGTGGCGCTCATGATCGTGTTGGGCTTCGCGGGTGCTTATTGGCTTTCACAGCATTTGAAGAAGATCATTTTAGGCTTGGAACCCTATGAAATCGCTCGCTTGGCCATGGAGAAAGAGGCCATTCTGCAGTCGATTCACGAAGGTATTCTTGCGGTGAATCGAGAGGGCCATATCACCCTGGTCAATCAGCAGGCACGGCGCTTTTTGGCGCTGCCCGACGAGCATGTGCTGTTAGGCCAGCCCATTCGGGAGGTGGTGCCCAACTCGCGGCTACTGGAAGTCTTGAAGCGCGGTGAGCAGGAGTTCGACCAGGAGATGTGGCTCGGCGATCATCCGGTGGTGGTCAACCGCGTGCCGATTGTGCATGAAGGCGAAATAGAGGGGGCCGTCGCTACCTTTCGCAGCCGTCGGGAGATCATCGACCTCTCTCAAGCGTTGACCCAGGCGAGCCGCGATGTGGACATGCTACGCGCCCAGGCCCATGAGTTTTCCAATAAGCTCTACACCATTTCGGGACTGCTGCAGCTTCAGCGCATCGAGGAGGCGCTGGCGCTAATTCACCAGGAAACCGAGCGTGCCCAGGCGCAAATGAGCTTTTTAATGCGCCACGTGGCGGATGCCGTACTGAGCGGTACACTGCTGGGCAAGCTCACCCGTGCCCGCGAGCTGGGCGTTGCGCTGGAGATCGACGAGCAGAGTTCGCTCTCCTGTCCGCTGACCCCAACGGGCCAGGAAGTGATGATGAGCGTGGTCGGCAATCTGTTGGATAACGCCTGCCACGCCGCCCTCAACGGGCCGCACGGTGACCAGCCCCAGGTGCGGCTATTCTTTACCGATCTTGGCGAGCAGTTGCTCATCGAAGTGGAAGATAACGGACCCGGCGTGCCCGCCGAGCATGCCGAGTCGATCTTCGTCGACGGGTTCTCCACCAAGACCGGCAAACACCGGGGTATTGGTCTCGCCCTGGTGGCCAGGCTTTGCCGTCAGCATGGCGGTGCGGTGACGCTGGAGGAGAGTGAGCTGGGGGGGGCGTGCTTCATCGCCGTGCTGGATCGCGCGCTATGCGCAGACTCCGCCAACTCTTCCCTGACTTCATGACGAGCACACGACGATAATAAGAGGACACCGCATGTCTACGACGCAATACGGCATTTTGGTCGTCGAAGACGATTTTCGCATTGCCGATATCCATCGCGCCTTCATCGAGCAGAGCGAAGGGTTTTACGTGGTCGGCATGGCGCGCAACGGCAGCGAAGCCAAGGCGCTAATGGCACAGCACGCCGCCGATATTCAGCTCATTTTGCTCGATGCCTACTTGCCCGACGTGGAGGGGCTCGAACTACTCTGGGCTATCCGACGGGATCATGTTCATGTGGACATCGTCATGGTCACCGCCGCCAAAGAGGTGGAAACCATCAGCGAAGCGCTGCGTGGCGGCGTGTTCGACTACCTGATCAAACCCATCGAAGCGACCCGCATGAACCAGATGCTGGCCCGCTTTCGCCGTGAGCGTGAGGCGCTGGCCAATCGCGCGGAAATGAGCCAGGACGAACTGGATCACGTGCTGTCCCGGATGACGCCCAGCGAGCCCACGCGCACGGCAAGCCGAACGCTGCCCAAAGGTATCGACCGCTTGACGCTGCGTCGGGTCGTAGACGCGCTGGCCTGCGAGTCCGATTCGCTCACGGCCATGCAGGTGGCGCGCACCATGGGGGCGAGCCGCTCGACGGCGCGTCGCTATTTGGAGTTTTTGGTCGCCGAGCAGGCCGTCAGTGCCGAGCTGGGCTATGGCGATGTAGGCCGTCCCGAGCGGCGCTATCGGCTATTGAGCGCCGCCAAAGGATGGCTGGAAACGCTATGAGCAGCACAGCGTGAACAAAATGAACAAAACGCACAAAAAGAACAGTTTGTCGTTAATGGCCATAAGCTTGTCGAGGAGGGTGGCACTCTTCTAACGTTCAGGGCGTAACCACACAAAGCTAATCATCGAGTGCCAAGCGCTGCTGGTTAGCCGTGCTTTTGGTTCGTTCGGCGCACACAACAAACCGCGCCCACCAAAACACCGTTTGAACAATAACGCCTGAACAAAAACGTGGAGAACGCCAATGACTACGCTTTCCTTGAAGCGCATCGCCGTGCTGGCCCTGCCGATGGCGGCCCTGGCCATGACGACCGCTGCCCAAGCGCAGGAGTGGACGCCGAGCAAGTCCATCGAATTCATCGCCCCCGCCAACCCCGGCGGCGGTTGGGATACGCTGGTACGCACCATGTCCCGCGTGATTCAGCAGGAGTCTCTGGCAGACGAAAGCTTCGCGGCCATCAACGTACCCGGCGGCGGCGGCGCAGTGGCGTGGGCCCAGGTCGCCCGTGATAGCGGCAACCCGCATAAACTGTTTGCCACCAGCCCGCCGATGATTCTGGTGCCGCTGGCAGGCGCTTCCCGCTATGACCACACCGACTTTACGCCGATCGCGCGAATCAATACCGATTACTCCATCATCCTGGTGGCGGCGGACTCCGAGTACCAAACCCTCGATGACCTGTTCGAAGCACTCAAAGCCAACCCCGGCCTGAGCGTAGGCGGCGGCAGTGCGCCTGGCTCCATGGATCACATTTCAATGGCGGGCCTGGCCTCGGCAGCGGGAATGGAAGCGTCTGCAGTGAACTACATTCCGTTCTCCGGCGGTGGCGATGCCATGACCAACCTGATGGGCGGCCACATCGAAGCGGTGATCGGCGGTGCCGGTGAAGCGGTGGGTCAGTTAGGCGAAGGCAGCCAACTGCGTGCGCTGGGCGTCTCCTCCGAAGAGCGTCTGGGCGGCGGCTTGGCCGACGTGCCCACCTACCAAGAGCAGGGCTACGACTACACCTTCGACATTTGGCGCGGTGTGATGGGCGCGCCAGAAATGCCGGAAGAGGCGGTCGAATATTACGAAACGCTGTTTGCTGACATGCTCGAAACCGACGCATGGCGCGAAGCCAGCGACCAGCTGGGCTGGATCGATGCGTACCAGAATAGCGAAGAGTTCGGCGCCTTTCTGGATGAGCAGCAAGAGCAGTTCAGCAGCGTGCTGACCGACCTGGGCCTGCTGCGCCAATAAGCGCCAACACCCGTTAGCGATACGCCGGCGGCCAAGCGCCGCCGGATGCGTCTATCTGTTACCGCGAGAGCCAGCGCGTCAGCGCTGGTGTCTTCGGAGAAATCCCAATGACTCGATTGAATATCAACCAGTGGCTAGCGCTCGTGCTGGCGCTAGTGGCGGCTGTTTACTTGGCCATGGCCTGGCAAATTCCGACGTTCCCTCTGCCGCGCCCAGTGGATTCGGACCTCTTCCCCAAAGTGCTGGGTGTGTCGCTGCTGATTCTGGCTGCGCTACTGTTTTTCGAGAAGCCGAGTGCCATCGCTGGGGCCGATGAGATCGACCATGAGGCCACCCGAGGTCCGCTCCTATTCACTCCCTGGGCACGCGTCATCGTGACGGCACTGGCCATTGCCGCCTATGCCTTCTTGCTGGTGCCGCTGGGTTTCGTGCTGGCCTCCACGCTGCTGAGCGTGGGGTTGACCGCCTATTACGGCTATCGACGCCATGGCGTCAACCTGGCGGCGTCGCTGGGCGTGGTACTGGCCCTTTACCTGACCATGACGCGGGTAATGGATGTTTATCTGCCCACCGGCTTACTGCCGTTCTAAGCAGGTGTGCAAGCGCACGCTTAGCAGGCTTTAACGAGAGACACTCCCATGGATGCCTTGAACAATCTGATGTACGGCTTTGGCATCGCGCTAGAGCCCATCAATATCGCCTACGTATTTGCCGGTGTGTTTGCCGGTACCATCATCGGCATGCTGCCCGGCCTAGGGCCGATCAGCGCGCTGGCCCTGATGATTCCGATTACCTTTGCCATGGAGCCCTCCTCCGGGTTGATTCTGATGGCCGGGGTCTACTACGGCGCCATCTTCGGCGGCTCGACCTCCTCCATCCTACTCAACGCCCCGGGCGTGGCGGGCACGGTGGCTACCTCCTTCGATGGCTACCCGATGGCCAAGCAGGGCATGGCGGGTAAGGCGCTGGCCATTGCCGCTTACGCCTCCTTCATCGGCGGCACGGTGTCGGTGATCTTTTTGATGCTGGTGGCCCCGCTGCTTTCCAAAGTGGCGGTGAGCTTTGGCCCGGCTGAGTACTTCGCCCTGATGGTGCTGGGCTTGACGGCGGTCGTATCACTGTCGGACAAGTCGCTGGTCAAAGGCCTGATTGCGGCGGTCGTCGGCGTGATGATTTCGATCGTCGGGATCGACACGCAAACCGGCACCGAGCGCTTTACCTTCGACTCGATCCAGCTGCTCGACGGGATCGACTTCCTGGTCGTGGCGCTGGGTATCTTCGCCCTGGCGGAAGTGTTCTACATGCTGCTACGCGGCGGCGGTGGTAAAGAAGTGCCACGCAACGTGATCGGCTCGCTGAAGCTGAGCCGTGGCGAAGTGAAGAAGATCGCTGGCCCCATCAGCCGCAGCTCCGTACTGGGCTTCTTTACCGGCGTATTGCCGGGGGCGGGCGCCACCATTGGCTCCTTCCTGGGCTATAGCATGGAGAAGCGCCTGGCGAAAGATGGCGACACCTTTGGTCAAGGCAACATCAAAGGCGTGGCCGCGCCGGAAGCGGCCAACAACGCCGCGTGTACCGGCTCGTTCGTACCGCTGCTGACGCTGGGGGTGCCGGGGTCCGGCACGACGGCGGTGCTGTTGGGCGCGCTGCTGGTGATGGGCGTCACGCCTGGCCCGATGATGCTGGAGCAGCGCCCAGACGTGTTCTGGGGCGTGATTGCCAGTATGTACATCGGCAACATCTTCCTGCTGGTACTCAACCTGCCGCTGATTCCGCTGATCGCCAAAATCCTCGACCTGCCGCGCCCGCTGCTGCTGTCGATGATCCTGATCTTCTGCATGATCGGCGTTTACGGCATGAGCTTCAGCGTGTTCGATCTGCTGCTGCTACTGGGCTTTGGCCTGTTGGGCTTGGGTATGCGTCTGTTTGGCTTCCCCACCGCGCCGCTGATTCTGGCGCTGATCCTCGGCAACATCATGGAAGAGTCCATGCGCCGGGCGCTGCAGATCTCCGGCGGTGACTGGACCACCTTCATCGACAAGCCCATCTCGCTGGCGCTACTGGTGATTGCGGTGCTGTCGCTGGGGCTGCCGCTGCTCAAAAAGCGGCGCAACAAAGCGGCCACCGCTGCTAACTGACCCGCTATGGCGGAACCCTAAAGCGTCCTCGCGTCTGCGAGGACGCTTTTTTTTATGCTATATCACCGCCTGTGGTGCAAAGCATCTTGTTGGTGCATGACAACCGTGCATGCGCGCTACTGTATTGCGCTATTTTGGTGCTAAGTGGCCTGGAGCATGTTTTTTGTATACGGCTAAGTGGTTGATTGTGTTTTTAATCATGGTCTTTGTTCCACATTGGCGCACCCCTTGCAGTGTGTAGAGCGACGTGTGAAGAACGAGCAGCAACTCGCTACCCACGAGTGGACGCACCAAGTGCTCCGTCGCCTCGATAACGACAACGCTTGGCCGCGGTACCCCAAACACGAGCCCCAACCATAAGGGGCGCAAGGAGGTTCAAGTGACCACACTGCAGCGCAAGACACACCCTCGTACCCTTAGCCGTTTCGCTACTGCCTTGATCACCGCCGCCGTTATAAGCGCGAGCGCCCAAGCGGTCGCCCAAGATGACGACCCCATCAAAGTCGGTATTCTGCACTCGCTCTCTGGCACCATGGCCATCAGTGAATCCACCCTGAAAGACACCGTGGAAATGCTCATCGAGCAGCAGAACGAGGCCGGTGGCCTGTTGGGCCGTCAGATAGAGGCCGTGGTGGTCGACCCTGCGTCCAATTGGCCGCTGTTTGCCGAACGCGCCCGTGAGCTGCTGGCCCAGGAAGAGGTGGATGTGATCTTCGGCAACTGGACCTCCGTCTCCCGTAAAGCGGTGCTGCCTGTGGTCGAAGAGCTCAACGGCCTGCTGTTCTACCCGGTGCAGTACGAGGGCGAAGAGTCGTCGGAAAACGTCTTCTACACCGGGGCTGCCCCTAATCAGCAGGCCATTCCTGCCGTGGAGTATTTGATCAACGAAGTGGGCATCGAGCGCTTCGCGCTGATCGGTACCGACTATGTCTACCCGCGCACCACCAACCGCATCTTAGAAGCCTTCCTGAAAGATGAGCACGGTGTGGCGGAAGAGGACATCATGGTCAACTACACGCCCTTCGGCCACTCGGATTGGCAGAACATCGTCTCCGAAATCCGCCGCTTTGGCGAAGAGGGTAAGCCCACCGCCGTGATCTCTACCATTAACGGCGACGCCAACGTGCCGTTCTACCGCGAGCTGGCTAACCAGGGTATCGACGCCGCCGACATTCCGGTCATCGCCTTCTCGGTGGGCGAGCAGGAACTGTCCGGTATCGATACCGCGCCGTTGGTGGGCCACCTGGCCGCCTGGAACTACTTCATGAGCGTGGATACCGACGCCAACTACGACTTCATCGATGCCTGGATCGAGCATACCGGTGACGAGATGTCGGTGACCAACGACCCCATGGAAGCGCACTACATCGGTTTCAACATGTGGGCCGAAGCGGTGCGTAAAGCGGGTACCACCGACGTGGACGCGGTGAAAGACGCGATTATCGGCGTGACCGTGCCGAACCTCTCCGGCGGCTATGCGGCGATGATGCCCAACCACCACATCACCAAACCAGTGCTGATTGGTGAAGTTCAGGATAACGGGCAGTTCGATATCGTTTGGCAAACGCCCTCTACCGTGGCCGGTGATGCGTGGTCGGACTACCTACCGGGCTCCCGCGACCTGATCGCCGATTGGCGCAAGCCCATGGAGTGCGGCAACTTCAACGTTGTGAACGGCTCGTGCGGGGGTAGCACCGCCGCAGAAGAAGCCGAAGCAGCGCTCGCCGAATAACGCTCGCCGGGCAATCCTTGCCCCTACTGTGCCTGTTTATCGGTGCAGTAGGGGAGCACGCTATCTCCCCTCTTCGATCACCAAAGGAAGAACCCCATGAGGCGTTTCCTTTCCTTGGGGCTACTGTGTCTGATGCTACTCGGCACCGCCTTGACGGCGCAGGCACAAAGCAGCTCCTCGACCCCCGATGACCAAGCAGCCCTCGCGCTGTTGACAGCGCTGGATGTGGACTCCTACCGCGATAAAGGCGACGCCATTACCGCCATTTTGCAAAGCGACGACGAGCGCGCCCGCGACTGGCTGCAGGCGCTGCTGGATGGCCGCCTGCAGCGCACCGACGATGGCCGCTTCGTGCTGGTGCTGGATAATCGCGGCCGCGACTGGCCGGTGGCCGATGCGCTGACCAACGAGCCGCTGGGCGACATGTCTCGCCGCGACTTGGACCGCATCGGCATCAACAATGCGCTGCGTAACCAGCTGCGTAGCGCCATTGCCGTGGTGGATCTCTACTCCCCCAACGTCGAGCGCCGCCGCACCTCCGCCGACCGTCTGCTGGGTGAAGTGGACGGCGAGCTTGCCGAGACGTTGGCACCGGTGATTGCCGACGCAGAAGATGAGTACGTGCGCACACGCTTGGCGCAAGCGGTGGCGATATACCGCGCGGAACAGGGTGAGATGGCAGGCGTAGAAGCCCTCACCGGCAGCCTACACCCGCGAGCTCGCGTGGCGCTGGGCCGTGCGGCGAACAGCGACGACGCTGTTGTTGCCGATGCAGCAACAGCGGCGCTGGCTGGCATTGAGCAGCAACTCAAGATCAACCGCGGCCTGGAGACGCTCTACTTCGGCTTGAGCCTGGGCTCGGTGCTGGTGCTGGCAGCCATTGGCCTGGCGATTACCTTTGGCGTTATGGGCGTGATCAACATGGCCCACGGCGAGCTGATGATGCTGGGCGCTTACACCACTTGGATGATGCAGCAGCTGCTGCCGGGCCAGCCGGGGCTGGCGCTGATTCTATCGATTCCGGCGGGCTTTATGGTGGCCGCCCTGGTAGGCATTGCCATCGAGCGGGGTGTGATTCAGTTCCTCAAAGGCCGCCCGCTGGAAACCTTGCTGGCCACCTTCGGTATCAGCTTGATTCTTCAGCAGCTGGTGCGCACGGTCATTTCACCGCTCAACCGCACCGTGGTGACGCCGGAGTGGATGAGCGGCTCGCTGGTGATCAACGACGCGCTCTCGCTGACCCTCAACCGTATGTACGTGCTGGGCTTTGCGCTGGTGGTGTTTGCCGCGCTGATGCTGATCATGCGCCGCACCCGACTAGGACTCGAAGTGCGTGCCGTCACCCAGAACCGCGCCATGGCACGCTCCATGGGCATTCGTGCCACTCGCGTGGACATCATGACGTTTGCGCTGGGCTCGGGCGTGGCGGGGTTGGCGGGCGTGGCGCTCTCCCAGCTCACCAACGTGGGACCCAACCTCGGCCAGAACTACATCATCGATTCGTTCATGGTGGTGGTATTCGGCGGCGTGGGTAACCTGTGGGGCACGCTGGTGGCGGGGCTCTCGCTGGGCGTGATCAATCAGGTGCTGGAGCCCTGGGCCGGTGCCGTGTTGGCCAAGATCATCGTGCTGGTGTTCATCATTCTATTCATTCAAAAACGCCCGCGTGGACTCTTCCCGCAGAAGGGCCGGGCTGCGGAGGGCTAAGTGATGACGATGCAATCGACGTCTAGTCAATTCTGGCTGACACGCCCGTTCGGTGAGCGGGCCACGCAACTTTTCCTCGGCGTCCTGTTGAGCGCCCTGGTGCTGGTCACCGTGCTGCATTTGGCGGTGCCCCAGGGGCATCCGCTGCATGTGAACGCTTACACCGTCAACCTGTTCGGTAAGTACCTGAGCTACGCGCTGCTCGCGGTGGCGGTGGATTTGGTGTGGGGCTATTTGGGCATCTTGAGCCTGGGCCACGGGGCGTTTTTCGCCATTGGCGGCTACGCCATGGGCATGTATCTGATGCGCCAAATCGGTGACCGAGGCACCTACGGCCATCCGGTCCTGCCGGACTTCATGGTGTTCCTCAACTGGGACAGCCTGCCCTGGTACTGGCACGGCTTCGACATGGCCTGGTTCGCCTTTGCCATGGTGCTACTGGCACCGGGGATGCTGGCGCTGGTGTTCGGCTTTTTGGCCTTCCGATCGCGGGTCACGGGGGTGTATCTCTCGATCATCACCCAGGCGCTCACCTTTGCCCTGATGCTGGCCTTCTTCCGCAACGAGATGGGCTTTGGCGGCAATAACGGCCTGACCGATTTCCGCGAGCTGCTGGGCTTCAACCTGCGTAGCGACGCCACCCGCTTGGGGCTATTCATTGCCACCGGCGTGGCGCTGGCGCTGGGCTATATCCTCTGCCGCGCCATCGTCACCAGCAAGCTGGGCCGGGTCTGTGTGGCCACGCGGGATGCCGAGGCGCGCACGCGTTTCATAGGCTATCGCGTCGAGCGCTTCCAGCTCTTCGTGTTCGTGGTCTCGGCCATGCTGGCAGGCCTTGCCGGGGCGCTTTATGTACCGCAGGTGGGTATCATCAACCCCAGCGAGTTCTCGCCGCTGTTCTCCATCGAAATCGTGCTGTGGGTGGCGTTGGGTGGCCGGGCCACGCTGTACGGCGCGGTGATCGGCGCGATTTTGGTCAACTACGCCAAAACCATTTTCACCGGCATCATGCCCGACGCCTGGCTGTTCGCCCTGGGTGCGCTGTTCGTGCTGGTCACGGTGCTGCTGCCGAAAGGTGTAGCGGGGCTGTTAGGCCACCTAAAGCGCCGTAAAGAGGAGGATCACCCACCCAAGGAGGCCACCGCATGAGCCTATTACAATCGCTAAAAGCGCGGGATAGGGTGTTCGATTTCATGGCGACCCAGTCCTCGCCGGTCGACGTGCGCCACGGCCCGATTCTGTATATGGAAGACGTCACCGTCAGCTTCGATGGCTTCAAGGCGATCAACAACTTGAACTTGACCATCGACGACGGCGAGCTGCGCTGCATCATCGGCCCCAACGGGGCCGGTAAAACCACCATGATGGATATCATCACCGGCAAGACGCGGCCTACCGAGGGCAGCGTGTGGTTCGGCAGCCGCCACAACCTGCTGCAAATGAACGAGCCAGACATTGCTAGCCTCGGCATTGGCCGTAAGTTCCAGAAGCCCACGGTGTTCGAAGCGCTCAGCGTGTTCGAGAACCTGGAGCTGGCGATGGCCGCTGACAAGCGCATCTTCCCCACGCTGACCGCCCGCATGACTGGGGAGATCAAAGACCGCATCGACGACGTGCTGGAAACCATCGGCCTGACCGAGCTGCGCTTTCAGCCCGCCGGGATCCTCTCCCACGGCCAAAAACAGTGGCTGGAGATCGGCATGCTGTTGATGCAGCGCCCGCGTCTGCTGTTGGTGGATGAGCCGGTGGCGGGCATGACCGAGCAGGAGATGGAGCGCACCGCCGAGCTGCTCACCGGCTTGGCGGGCAAGCAGTCGGTGGTGGTGGTAGAGCACGACATGGGCTTCGTGCGCTCGATTGCGCGCAAGGTGACCGTGCTGCACCAGGGCAGCGTGCTGGCCGAGGGCAGCATGGATCAGGTCTCCAACGACCCTAAAGTGGTCGAGGTGTATCTAGGGTCGGATGAAGAGGAGAGCGCCTGATGCTAGCCATTGAAAAGCTCAACCAGTTCTACGGCGAGAGCCACACCTTGTGGGACTTAGACCTAGACGTGCCCGCCGGGCAGTGCACCTGCGTGATGGGCCGCAACGGGGTGGGTAAAACCACCCTGATGAAAGCCATCATGGGCGAAGTCGCGGTGAAAAGTGGCCAGCTGCGCTACCAGGGCGACGGCAGCGAGATCGAACTCACCAAAAAAGCCGTGGAAGCGCGCTCGCGACTGGGCATCGGCTTCGTGCCACAGGGGCGGCAGATATTCCCGCTGCTCACGGTGGAGGAGAACCTGCGCACCGGCTTGGCCGCCCGAGGCGACGGGCTGAAGAAAATTCCCGAGCGCATCTACGAGCTATTTCCAGTGCTCAAGGAGATGAAGCACCGCCGTGGCGGTGACCTATCCGGCGGGCAACAGCAGCAGCTTGCCATTGGCCGCGCGCTGGTGATCGAACCGAAGCTGCTGATTCTGGACGAGCCCGGCGAGGGCATTCAGCCCAATATCGTCGCCCAAATCGGCCAGGTGATTCGCCAACTGATCAAAGAGGACGGCCTGACGGTGCTGCTGGTCGAGCAAAAGCTGCCCTTTGCCCGCAAATACGCCGATCGCTTCGTCATCATGGACCGCGGCCGTCCGGTGGCCAAAGGCGAGATCAGCGAACTCTCCAACGAGCTGATCAAGCAGCATTTGACGGTTTGAGTTATCCACACCCCCTTTAACCTTTCTTTTCCTGTTTACTGAGCACACTCTAATAGCCCTCTCGTTTCATGTAGAAAAGAGGGGGCTTTTTGCTTAAAACCCTGCGCTGAGTAGGTTTTGGCGCTGCGTTTTATGTGTAACATGGCCAGTTTCAACAACAATCGTTGGGTGGGGTATGCGTTATAAAGACAAACATCAGCTCGCTGCCGAGTGGCAGGCACTCCTGGAGCGCACGCCGGTGGCGCTTCGCCAGGCGGTGGAGACGCTGGTGGAATCCCGCCGCGATATCTTTGCCGATCATTTTTATCAAGTGATGTTGGAAGACCCCCACGCGTCGCTGTTTCTCTCCAATGAGCAGGTAAAAAACCGGCTGCACCCCTCCATGCAGCGCTGGCTCAGTGCTATGTTTGCCGTCGAGCATGCGGATTTCGAATCGCTGGTCGAGCAGCAGGAAAAGGTTGGCCAAGTGCATGCGCGTATCGATATTCCCGTGAATTTAGTGCTCAACGGCGCGCGACAGTTGAAGCAGGCGCTGTATGCGCACATTCACGCTACCCTGGGGGCGGAACTCTCCTCCGGCGAGGCGGCGGTGTATGTGTCCGATCATATCGATATGGCGATGGAAATCATGAGCCACGCCTACTCCGTGGCCAACAATCGCAATACCCGCACCGAAGAAGCCTATAAGCTGTTCTCTTTGACCCAGAGCATCGGCGATGAGCGCGAGCGGCAGCGTTCGGCGCTGCTCGATTGGGAAAACGCACTGATGTTTGCCGTCGCTGCGCAGCAGGCAACGACGGCTTTACCCCGATTAGCCAGTTCCGAGTTTGGGCTTTGGTATCACCACAAGGCGTGTCACGCCTTTGAGGGCGCGCCGGAAATTACCACCATTTCACGGCATGTTCGCCGCGTGGACGAGGAGTGGCTCGCCCAGCTAGGCGACTCAGACAGCCAGCGTCGCCTGACCGCGTTGAGCAGCATTCGCGATGCGGCTCGCACGATCTTGATGCTGTTGGATGACGTTCTGGATCGCGCCTCGGGGCTCGAAGCAGGCCGCGATAGCCTGACGCGTTTGCTCAATCGCAAGTTCCTCTCGGTGGTGCTGAACCGTGAAATAGAGATCGCGCGCCACTCGGAAAAGTGTTTTGCGCTTCTCATGGTGGATATCGATCACTTCAAGGCGATCAACGATACCCACGGCCATGACGCGGGCGACCATGTGCTGCAGCAGGTGGCCAGCATTCTCGACCGCTCGACCCGGGGCGGTGACTACGTGTTCCGCATGGGCGGTGAAGAGTTTTTGATCGTGCTAGTGGATACGGACCAAGACGGTAGCCGCCTGTTTGCCGAGCGGCTGCGCCACGCCGTGGCCAAAGAGCCGATGTTGGCCGCTGCCGATACGCTGCTGAACGTCACGGTGAGTATCGGTGTCACGCTGCACGATGGTCACCCCGATTACCAGCGCTCGATGCAGCGTGCCGACCAAGCGCTGTACCAAGCGAAACGCAGTGGGCGCGACCGGGTGGTGGTGGCCGCTGCCACTGAGTAATATCGCTGTCTGCCTTGTTTCGGTCATTTATCTACGGAGAACACCATGTCGATGCGCGCTACGCTACTTACAGCACTGTTGATGATGAGTACCCCGCTGTTGGCGGCCCATCACGGTGGCGATTCCTCTGAGGCGATGGCAGGGCACTCCGCTATCGAAGCGGAGCAACCCTGGACCCGTGCCACGCCGCCGGGAGCGGGGGCGGGCGGTGGCTTCGTCACCCTTACCAATCACGGCGATGGCGACGACATGCTGATAGGAGCGACCAGTCCGGTCACCGAGCGTGTCGAGATTCACATCATGGAGATGGACGGCGATGTGATGCGCATGGCCCCCCTGCCCGGTGGCATCGAGTTACCGGCAGGTGGGAGCGTGACGCTCGCGCCGGGCGGCTTGCACTTGATGTTGATGGAACTGGACTCACCCATCGTCGAGGGTGAGCCCGTCCCCGTGACGCTGGAGTTCCAACACGCCGAGCCGATGGAGATCGAGCTTCGGGTGCTGCCCGTAGGGGAGTCTCCAGAGGGTCACCACCATGAAAGTGGTCATAGTCATGGCCATAATCACGCGGCGCACTAAGCAGCCCGCCGCGTCAGTCTACCGCCCCGCTAGCCTTGGCGAGCGGGGCGGCGCTCTTGCAATGGCCGCACGATCAGCCAGTCGATGATCAGCATCACGAGCAGCGACGCCCCAACGAGCGGAAACAGCACGCCGCCTATCACTAACATGGCGATCAGCCCACGAAACACGCGCTTATCAGTGGGCAAGGGCGGCACGCCCATGCCCCCCGAAGGACGGCGTTTCCACCACATCACACCGGCCGCCACGCACATCACGATGATCGCGATACACACCGCCAGCAGCACGAGCTGATTGATCAGCCCAAACTCCTGCCCCAAATGTACATTAATTCCAAACTCCAGCCAGCGACCGAGCGGGCCGTAGTCGGCGTAGCGCATATCGATTAGCGGCTTGCCGCTGTACTGGTCGAGGTGGACCACGCGCTGCTGGGACAAGTCATCGGGATAAATCGAGCCGGTGTACACCCCGGCGGCCGTGGTAGGTAGGTTGACCGTGTAGCCCTGCTGCAAGCCCAGCGCTTCCAGCTGCGCCACGGCGTTGTTCAACCCAATGCGCGGGGTGGGCGCGGCGGGCGGTGTCGATTCCGGCACTTGCGCCTGCTCCAGCGACCAGCTCGTGCTGCCCTGGTCGCTCAGGTAGGCGTTGGACATCGGCACTTCAACACGCACGCCGGACGGGTAGCCAAAGTTATTGCCGTTGGCCCACTCATTCACCTGCGCGCCCCACACCCCCGACCACGGCATGCCGGTAATGGCCAGAAAGACGATAAACCCGCCGACAAAGAGCCCCAGCACCGCGTGCAGGTCGCGCCAGAATACGCGGCTTTTGGGCTTGCCGCGCACGCGCACCACGCCGCCGCTACCTTTGCGTGGCCACCACAGATAGATGCCCGTGGCGACCAGCAAGATCGACCAGCCCGCGGCCATCTCGATCAGCTTGCGCGGCGTTTGCCCGAAAAATTTAAAGCTATGCAGGTAGCGCACGGTCCACATCACCGTGCCCCGGTCATCCAGCGAGCCCAGCACCTCGGCAGTGTACGGGTTCACATAGACGGCCAACCGTTCTCCGCTAAGGGCATTGACGGTAATTTCAGCCGAGCTTTCCGGCGTGGTGGGGGAGGTGTACTTCACCGCCGTGCCGGGGTGCGCCTGCAGCGCGGCGCTCACGAGCGTTGCGGGTAGCTGCACGTCCTGCTGTGCCTCCACGCGCTTGAGATCGGAGTGGATGAGGCCATCCAGCTCGTCATCGAACAGGTAAAGCGCTCCGGTCAGCGACAGAGTAATCAAAAAAGGCAGGACTAACAGGCCTGCATAAAAGTGCCAGCGCCAAACGGCGCGATACAGATCGAGTGACGCTTTGCGCGCCACCTGGGAAGACGGCATCGTCATACAACGCTCCAAGTGCCCGTGGCGCCGCGCCGGGCGTACCAGCGACGTCACGGGCAAAATAAGTGGTTAGCCACACCCGTTATGGGGTGGCCCGTCATGGGGTGGCAAAGGGGAAAGATCGGTGCGTTAAATGAGGCGTGGCGACGGTGGGGCGCGGGAGTGAGCGTGGGGATAGTGACGTGACACTGCAGCGCGCGAAGCGAACACCGAGGGCAGGGGTGTACGCGATGGAAATGCCGTGCTGCCAATGGCGGGTAAGTGTTGAGGGGCGGTCGGCGTATGCTGCCATAAGCCGCAATAATCACAGGGGTGATACCAGCGGTGGAGCGGATCATGGTCGTGCGGCGACGGGGCGGGCGACGTCGTAGAATGCGTGGCATGCTGGCCATGGGCATGCGCGGTAGCGTGGCCCTGCGCTTGAAACTGCGAGAGGAGCGGCCCGGCAAATACCAGAAAGAGCGCCGCGAACGCCAAGTAGAGCGCTACACGGTACCCCATGGAATTTGCCGAGCGGAAAGGTCGCATCTCACACTATGCTTTGTAAGCGGCTTAAAGAGAGAGAATTGTACAGCTTGACGCGTGAGCAGCGCACTCAGTGCCGTATATGAACGCTGTGGTGTATTGCCGCGAAGGACGCCTTCGGTCATTGAGACTATTTGGTGCAATATCGGATGGCGGTGCTCTTTTTTGGTGCTTGAGAGCGGTAATGAAACGCATGTCGGTAGAGGTAGACCGCGATGTGGGTGGCTGCGCAGCGCCGATACCACGCTTTCACCATTTTGGCGCACTCTTTGCATTCGTAAGGCAATGATGTATCCACAAGGAAGCGATAGCGCCCCATGATGCTGAGCGAACTTGCCCCACCCGCCGCCGATTCAGGCCACCGTTTCGATGCCGAGCGCCGCTGGGCCGCCTCGCTGGCGCTACGCTTTGCCCATCGCGATGGTGTTACCCGGCTAGTGCAGGCGCGCCACCAAGGACCGTTACGGGTGCAGCGCCCGTTCTATCCAGAGGGCAGCCATGAGGCGTGCCACGTATACGTACTACACCCGCCCGGGGGGCTGGTGAGCGGCGATGCGCTGACCATTCGTGCCCATGTCGAGCGCGGCGCACACGCGCTGCTCACCACCCCCGCTGCCAACAAGCTCTACAAAGCTGACAGCCAAGGTGTGGCTTGGACCCAGAACACCGAGCTGACGGTCGAAGAGGGCGGCGCCTTGGAGTGGCTGCCCCAGGAAACCATCGCGTTCGATGGCTCAAAGGGCACTCAGCGCACCCATATCGCGCTACAGGGCCGAGCCCGCTGCTTAGGCTGGGAGGTAATGGCCCTCGGCCGCCCGGCAAGCGACCTGCCCTATGTCTCCGGGCGCATCGAGCAGCACTTTCGCTTGACTCTGGATGGCAAACCGCTGTGGCTTGAACGCCAGCCGCTCGACCCCGGGCACCCACGCTTTGTGGGCCGCTGGGGCCAAGGCGGCGCAACGGTGCAGGCCACGCTCTGGGCGGTGGGCATCGACGATGCCGCTGCGGCTATTGAAGCATTGCGTGAAGCGCTGCCGAGCAACTCCCGCTGGGCGGTGACCGTTCGCCATGGCGTACTGCTATTGCGCTATTTAGGTGCATCCCGAAATGAGGCCTGGGCGCTGTGTGAGCAGGCCTGGCACCTACTGCGGCCCCGTTGGATCGAGCGCAAGGCGCACACGCCGCGTATTTGGCTAACCTGAATCTATCTTTCGAGCACTGCTGGAGAGCAGCCCTATGGAGTTAACCCCACGAGACAAAGACAAGCTGATGCTGTTTACCGCGGCTCAGCTTGCCGAACGCCGCAAATCGCGCGGCCTGAAACTCAACTACCCCGAAGCCGTGGCGCTGATCAGCTTCGAGATCATGGAAGGCGCACGGGATGGCAAGAGCGTGGCCGATTTGATGAGTTACGGCCGCGAGATCCTGACCCGCGACGACGTGATGGAGGGCGTGGCGGAGATGGTCGATGAAGTGCAGGTGGAGGCCACCTTCCCCGACGGTACCAAGCTGGTCACCGTTCACACCCCAATCAATTAACCGTCCACCGCTAGGAGAGCGCCATGATTCCCGGTGAGTATCAGTTGCAAGAAGGTGATATCGAGCTGTGCGCGGGCCGAGAACGCATCACCGTCGAGGTGGCCAACACCGGCGACCGCCCCATTCAGCTGGGGTCCCACTACCACTTTGCCGAGGCCAACCCGGCGCTGGTGTTCGACCGCGACAAGACCCGTGGCTACCGGTTGGACGTCGCCGCCGGCACCGCCATCCGCTTCGAACCTGGCCAAACCCGCGACGTCACGCTGATACCGTTCGTCGGCAAGCGGGAAATCTACGGCTTCCGTGGCGATGTGATGGGGCCGCTCGATTAGCCAACGGATTAATAAAGAACAACCGTCGGTAGGGCGGGCATCGGCTGGGTGACTGTTCACACAGCCGATGACCGCCCAGCACTGGACTCAACGCTTGAGGCAGAGGCAAATATGAAATCGGTAAACAAGATCAGTCGGCAAGCCTACGCCGATATGTACGGCCCCACGGTAGGCGACCGCGTGCGCCTAGGCGACACCGAACTCTGGATCCAAGTCGAAAAAGACGCCACCCACTACGGTGAAGAAGTGAAGTTCGGCGGCGGCAAGGTGATCCGCGATGGCATGGGCCAAAGCCAGCGCCAGGATGCCTCGGTGATGGACACCGTGATCACCAACGCGCTGATTCTGGACTGGTGGGGCATCGTCAAAGCCGATGTGGGGCTGCAAAACGGCCGCATCGCCGCCATCGGCAAAGCCGGCAACCCCGACACCCAGCCCGATGTTGAGATCGTGATCGGGCCTGGCACCGAAGTGATCGCGGGCGAAGGCAAAATTCTCACTGCAGGCGGCATCGACGCGCATATCCACTTCATCTGCCCCCAGCAGGTGGAAGAAGCGCTGATGAGCGGCGTCACCACCATGCTCGGCGGCGGCACCGGCCCCGCCACCGGCTCCAACGCCACCACCTGCACCCCCGGCGAGTGGCACATTGGCAAGATGCTGCAAGCAGTGGACGATCTGCCCATGAACATCGGCCTGCTCGGCAAGGGCAACGCTAGCCTGCCGGAGGGGCTCGAAGCGCAGTTGGAAGCCGGTGCCATGGGCCTCAAACTCCACGAAGACTGGGGGACTACCCCGGCCTCTATCGATAACTGCCTGAGCGTGGCGGAAAAGTACGACGTGCAGATCGCCATCCACACCGATACGCTCAACGAATCCGGCTTCGTGGAAGACACCCTGGCGGCCTTCAAAGAGCGCGGCATCCACACCTACCACACCGAAGGCGCAGGCGGCGGTCACGCCCCGGACATTCTCACCGCCTGCTCCAAGGAGTATGTGCTTCCGTCCTCCACCAACCCCACACGTCCCTACACGGTGAACACCATCGACGAGCACTTGGATATGCTCATGGTGTGCCACCACCTGGACCCCAATATTCCCGAAGACGTGGCCTTTGCCGATTCACGTATTCGTCGCGAAACCATCGCCGCCGAGGATATCCTGCACGACCTGGGCGTGATCTCGATGATCGCTTCCGACTCCCAGGCCATGGGCCGGGTGGGCGAAGTCGTCTGCCGCACCTGGCAAACGGCGCACAAAATGAAGGTGCAGCGCGGCCTGCTGCCGGAAGACGAGGCGATGGGGGCCGATAACCTGCGCGCCAAGCGTTACATTGCCAAGTACACCATCAACCCTGCGATTACCCACGGCATCGCCCATGAAGTGGGCTCGATTGAGGTAGGTAAACTGGCGGATTTGGTGCTGTGGAAGCCCGCGTTCTTCGGCGTGAAGCCATCGCTGATTTTGAAAGGCGGCATGATTGCGGCTGCACCCATGGGCGACCCCAACGCCTCGATTCCTACACCGCAGCCGGTGCACTACCGCCCCATGTTCGGCACCTTTGGCCGCGCGGCCAGTCAGGTAAGGCTCAACTTCGTCAGCCAGGCCGCCATCGATGCGGGCATCCAGGAGCGGCTTGGCCTACAAAGCACGTTGTCCGCCTGCAAGAACGTGCGCGGCGTGCGTAAAAAGGACATGAAGCTCAACGACGCCTGCCCAGAGCTCACCGTCGACCCGCAAACTTACGAAGTGCGCTGCGACGGCGAACTGCTCACCTGCGAGCCCGCCAACGAACTGCCGCTGGCGCAGCGGTATCACTTGTTTTGATTGAGTTGTTGCCCGGGGCGCCGGGGGTAGGCCTACGAGAGGGCGCTGTAAATACGTCCCTGTACGCTACTTTTGCCATCCATGGCAAAAGACCCTCTCTACGGCCTACCCCCGGCTCAGCCTTCAAGGATCGAGAAAGGATGAGAGCATGCTGAAATTAATTGAGCGCTTAGGGCCGATAGACGAAAGCACCGCCAGCGACACGCTGACACTGCCCTTCGAGCTGCGCATTCGTGGCCGCTTGAAAGCCGAGAGCGATAGCGGCCGCGAGCTGGGGTTGTTTCTGGATCGCGGCCCGGTATTGCGCGATGGCGATGGCCTGAAGGCCGACAATGGGGAGGTCGTCCGCGTGTGCGCCGCGATCGAGCCTGTAGTGACCGCGCGAGTGAGTACTGGCTTACCCCTGGCCCGGCTGGCGTACCACCTCGGCAATCGCCATGTGCAGCTGGCACTGGGTGAAGACGAGCAGGGCGGCTGGGTACGTTTTCCACCCGACCACGTCCTCGAAGAGCTGGCCGAGCTGCTAGGCGCGACGCTCGAGCACCACAACGCCACCTTCGACCCCGAACCCGGCGCCTATAATCAAGTGGGTGGTGGGCATTCGCACAGTCATCACCACGCTCATTCCCACGACCACGACCACGACCACGACCATGTGCACCACCACCATGCCCACTGAGCCGCCATCCGACCTCGCGCTGCTCGGGCTGATGCAGCTCGTTAGCCCCGCGCTGCCCATCGGTGCCTTTGCCTTCTCGCAAGGGCTGGAGAGCGCCTTTGAGCTGGGCTGGGTGAGTGACGAGCAGAGCCTAGCCGAGTGGCTCTCCGGCGTGCTGGACGATGGCTTGAGCCGCTGCGAGCTGCCCGTGATCGAGCGGCTACATCGCGCTTTCGAACAGCAGGATGGCACCGCCGTTGCCGAATGGGATGACTGGCTGGCCGCTACCCGTGAAACCGCCGAACTCGCCGCCGAAGATAGCCGCCTTGGCGCCTCGCTCAAGCGGCTGCTGGGTAGTCTCGACCTGTTACCCCAACATGAACGGCTGCCTAGTGAAGACTCACTCACGCCCTTGCTGCCGCCTCAGGCAGGCTATGTCACGCTGTTTGCCTGGGCGGCCTACCAGCGTGGCATTCCGGTGCGTCAAGCGCTGCTGGGGTTTGGCTGGGCGTGGCTGGAAAACCAGCTTGCGGTGGCCTGTAAGGCATTACCGCTGGGCCATACGGCGGCGCAACGCATCATCGAACGGTTACGGGGAGAGCTGGTGACGGCGGTCGACCAAGCGCATCAACTCGACGATGACGAGCTTGGCCCCGCTCTGCCAGGCGTCGCGCTCGCCAGCGCTCTACACGAAACCCAATACTCCCGCCTGTTTCGAAGTTAGCGGGCGTTATCCATTAGGAGAAACATCATGACTCACTGTTTACGCGTTGGCGTGGGTGGCCCGGTCGGCTCCGGCAAAACCGCCCTGCTCAAGCAACTCTGCTCGGCACTGCGCGACCACTACGATATCGCCGTGGTCACCAACGATATCTATACCCGCGAAGACGCCGATTTCCTGCTCAAGCACGATGCGCTGCCCGCCGACCGCATTCTCGGTGTCGAAACCGGCGGCTGCCCGCACACGGCGATTCGGGAAGATGCCTCCATGAACTTGGCGGCCATCGATGAGTTACACGCCCGTCATCCTAAGTTGGAGCTGGTGCTGGTCGAATCCGGCGGGGATAACCTCTCTGCTACCTTTAGCCCCGAGCTTTCCGACCTGACGCTCTACGTCATCGATGTGTCCGCTGGCGATAAGATTCCCCGCAAAGGGGGCCCGGGCATCACCAAATCGGACCTTCTGATCATCAACAAGATCGACATCGCCGAGCAGGTACACGCCTCGCTGGAGGTGATGGAGCGCGACTCGAAGAAAATGCGCGGCGAGCGGCCGTTCGTGTTCACCAATCTCTACGACGGCGTGGGCCTCGAAGAGATCATTCGCTTCATTCTCGATAAAGGCATGCTGGAGGAGCGACGCCCGCAGGTGGCCACGGCCTAACTGCTCACGACGCTCGACGCATAAAAGACGCATAAAAAAGCTGCCCAGCCCGGGAAACCCGGTGCTGGGCAGCGTTGTTTCGTGGCTGGCACCGCGCCAAAACGGGCCGTCCCTGGCCACCACTTCGACACCATGAACCGATAATCGATCGATAACCTTAACCCATGTTATGAAACGGCTGTTCATACGCTAATTTACTGTCCATAAACTAAAAAACGCATCCCAAGCTAAAGCTGATGGCAAGTAGGTCGATAATGAATTTACAAAAATTCAAATATCTGACCACGACTCCATTGGAAGAAACGTCATGACGAGTAATCCCCCCTCCACGCTGAAAAAGCGCCGTTCGAGTCTGCAAACCAAAGTACTGATGTTGGTGCTGCTTCCTTTGCTGCTGGTCACCGTTGCGCTGGTGTCGTTTGATGCGTATAGCCGCACGCAAGATACTCAGGAGATGTTGGCCGAACAGCGCAACATGTTGATCGAAGAGCGCCGAGCAGCCGTCCAAGACATTGTCCAAGTGGCCATGACGGCCATTGCCCCGATCTATGAGGCAGCAGGGCCTAACGATGAAGCGGCGAAACAAGAAGTGGCCAGTATCATCCGTGCTATGCGGTTTGAAGATAACAACTATCTCTTCATTTATGACTTCGACGGTAACAATATCGTCACGGCACCCGCTCCAGAGCGAGAGGGAACCAATATGATCGATGCGCAAACGCCCGATGGCACCTATTTGATTCGTGACATCATCGAGCTTGCTCGTAGCGGAGGTGGTTATTATAGCTACGTATGGGATCACCCCGGCACGCAAGCCATGGAAACGAAGCACTCGTTCGTGGGGCGCCTCGAAAAGTGGGATTGGCTGATCGGTGCGGGGGTCTATGTGGTGGATATGGAAAACGCCTTGGCCGAGATCGAAACACGGGCAATGAGCGATTTACGTGACTCTATCGGGATCACTGTCCTGATGGCGGCTGCCTTGTTCATCGCGATAGCCATGCTGACGTATGCTTTCGTTCGTCGTTTGGTAGGCCCGATTAAACGCGCTGCTGATGCCATGCTTGATATTGCCCAGGGTCGTGGTGACCTAACCCGTCGTCTTACCATAGAGAGCAACGACGAAGTGGGGAATCTCGCTGTCCAGTTCAACGCCTTTGCTGGCCGCATGCAGGATACCCTGCGCGACGTACGCCGCAGCACCGTAAGCGTCTACCACTCGGCGGGCGACATTTCCCACAGCTCGGAAGAACTGGCGACGCGCACCGAGCAGGCAGCGGCCAACTTGCAAGAAACCTCGGCTTCCATGGAAGAGATCACGTCCACCGTGAACCACAGCGCCGATAATGCCCAGCAGGCCAACAAGTTAGTGCAGTCCACCGCCGAAGTGGCGCACCAAGGCGAAGAGGCCATGGGGCAGGTCGAGCGCACCATGCGCGATATCAACGACTCCGCCTCGCGTATCAGTGACATCATCACGATGATCGACGCGATTGCCTTCCAGACCAATATTCTGGCGCTTAATGCCTCGGTCGAAGCCGCCCGCGCAGGGGAGCACGGTCGTGGGTTTGCGGTGGTGGCTCAGGAGGTTCGCACGCTAGCCAGTCGCTCCAGTAACGCGTCGAAAGAGATCCGCGAGCTGATCGATGCATCCGTACAGCACACCCACACCGGTGCGGAGCTGGTCCGCAGTGCAGGGGCCACCATGCGTGACATCGTCGAAAGCGTCTCGAAGGTCACTGACGTGATCGGTGAAATCAGCGCGGGGGCCAAAGAGCAGAGCAGTGGCATTGGTCAGATCAACACCGCCGTGGCCGAGATGGACACCATGACGCAGCAAAACGCCGCCATGGTGCAAGAGGCCACCACCGCCGCAGCGGACATGCGCCGCCACGCCGAGCACCTGAACGAACTGATCAACTCGTTCGTGCTAGGAGAAGACAGCGCCTCAGCGCCGTCACGCAGCGGGGCGCGCCAAGCGTTGCCCGCCAGCGGCGCCAACGGCACGGGGGCGGGCCAGGAGCTCAAGCGTCCAGCCCTGGCCGCCAAGCCGTCGTCTGCCGAGCATAGCGCAGACGACTGGGAAGAGTTCTAAGCGTGACGCTGGCGCAGGTGGTTGATCACGCCACCTTGCGCGATCAGCTCCCGCTGGCGGGGGCTGAGACCATGATGTAGCGTCAGCTCGCCTTTACCGGGGACATGCGCGGTCAGCGTGTCCCCGCACTCCAGTTGCTCATAGAGATCTTCGATCACCAAGCGGTCGCCCTCTGCGGGTAGGGCATTGTCTTGCTCGCGGGTAAACGTCAGTGGTAGAGCCCCGAAGCAGATCAGGTTTTGCCAGTGAATCCGCGCAAAACTCTTCGCGACCACCACCTGTAGCCCCAAATAGCGTGGCACCAGTGCGGCATTCTCGCGGCTGGAGCCTTGCCCGTAATTCGCCCCGCCAATAATTGCGTGCCCGCCCTGGGTGCGGGTGCTGTCTGCGCGCTCGGCGTAGGTCGGGTCGACCGCCTCGAACGTGAACGGCGCCGACGCATACACGCTGCTCCAATACGGCAGCACCCGCTGTCCGGCGGGCATGATGTCGTCGGTGGAGATATTGTCTCCCGTGACCAGCAGGACGGGAATGTCGAGACGATGGGGCAGCGGGCTGAGTTCTGGCAGCGCGGGGGTGTTGTCGGTTTTCTGCAGCGCTTTCAACCGGGCTTCTTCAAGGGGAAGCGGAGCCTTGAACATGTCACGGTCCACCTTGACCTGGACGGGCTCCTGGGGGCGGGGGTAAGGCATGTCGAGGGTTCGCGGGTCGGTGATGACACCCTGGATGGCCGAGGCCGCCGCCGTTTCAGGGCTGCACAAGAACACGCTGTCTTCCCGCGTGCCGGAGCGCCCGGGAAAATTGCGCGGCACGGTACGCAGACTGTTGAGCCCCACGGCGGGTGCTTGGCCCATCCCGATACAGCCATTACAGCCCGCCTGGTGCAGCCGAGCGCCGCTGGCGACCAGGTCGGCCAGGTAACCCTGCTCGATGAGCGAGGTCAGCACCTGGCGGGAAGAGGGATTGATATCGAGCGAAACTCCGTCGGCCACCTGCTTGCCGCGTACAATCTCGGCCACCACGGCAAAATCTCGAAACCCCGGGTTGCCCGACGACCCGATGTAGGCCTGATGCAGCGGCTGGCCTGCTGCCTCGCGCACGGTGACGACGTTATCGGGGCTAGAAGGTAGCGCAATCATGGGCTCCAACTGGCTGAGGTCGAGCGTTTCGTGCAGGTCGTAGTGGCAGCCGGGTTCGGCGGCCAGCGCCACCCAGTCGGCTTCCCGGCCTCGGGAGGCTAAAAAGCGCCGGGTCTCTTCGTCACTGGGGAAGACCGTGGCCGTGGCGCCCATTTCGGTGCCCATGTTGGCCAATACATGGCGGTCCATGGCAGAAAGATGCGCAAGCCCCGGTCCGTAATACTCGATCATGGTGTTTTTGCCACCCGCCACGCCGTGGCGTCGCAAAAGTTCCAGCACGATGTCCTTCGCCGAGACCCAATCGGGCAATTGGCCTTCCAGTTTGATGCCCCAAATTTTCGGCATGGTGACATACAGCGGTTCGCCGGCCATCGCCATGGCTACTTCGATGCCGCCCGCACCAATCGCCAGCATCCCGAGCGCACCCGCCGCCGTGGTGTGGCTGTCGCAACCGACGATGGATTGGCCCGGCACGCCAAAGTTTTCCATATGCACCGGGTGGCTAATGCCGTTACCGGGGCCTGAATACCACACGCCAAAGCGCTCGCAGGCGCTTTTCAAAAACAAGTAAGTTTCGGCGTTCAGGTTATCGGCCTGCACCAAGCCGTGGTCGATGTACTGCACGCTGGGCTCGGTATGCACACGATCGAGCCCCATGGCTTCTAGTTCTAACATGACCAGCGTGCCTAGCACGTCTTGCAGCAGGGCTTGGTCGATGCGAAGGGCAATTTCACTGCCCGGGGTTAGCTCACCGCTGACGAGATGGCGTTGGAGCAGTTGCTGGGCAAGATTTAACGGTTGAGCAGAGGAGGTTGAGGTCATGGTCAGTTATCCGATTGTCGTTGTTATCGAAAGCTCAGAGGAGGTAGGGGAAAAACGTATTCAAGGCAGGGCGTAACGACGATCTGCGCTGCCGGCTTTCACCACTTGTCCGGGCGTTTCATGGCCAATCAATGCCGGTAGCGTGGCGGATATGTCCAGCAAGGCAGGCAAATTCACGCCGGTGGCAACGTCCATTTGCTCGAACATATGCACGAGGTCTTCGGTGCAAACATTGCCCGTGGCACCAGGGGCAAACGGGCAGCCGCCCAAGCCGCCCAGCGAGGCATCGAACCGGGTAATGCCCGCTTGCCACGCCGCTAAGGCGTTGGCCAGCCCCATGCCGCGGGTGTTGTGAAAATGCAGCGTAAACGGCACGCCGGGAAAGCGTTCGAGCACTTGGCGGCAAAGCGCCTCTACCTGGGCGGGGTTTGCCACGCCGGTGGTATCGCACAGCGTGACGCCCTCGACGCCCAGCGCTAGCTGCTGCTCGACGAGGGAGAACACGCGTGCCTCGGGCACGTGCCCCTCGAACGGGCAGCCAAAGGTGGTGGAGAGCGAAGCGTTGATGAAGACGCCGCTACCGCGCACCGCCTGAAGGATGGCGCCGAACTGTGTCAGCGACTCTTCCGGGGTCATGCGCAGGTTGGCGCGGCCGTGGGCGTTGCTGGCCGACATGACTAGGTTGATCTCGTCCACGCCACACGCCATTGCCTGCTCGGCCCCTTTGAGATTGGGCACCAGCACGGTCACGTCCACGCCCTCGCGGCGCTGGATGGCGCTCACCACGTCGGCGGCATCGCGCAGGTTGGGAATGGCTTTGGGCGAAACGAAAGACGTCGCTTCGATACGCGCAATGCCGGTGGCGGTGAGGGCATCGATCAGCGCAATTTTCTGCTCGGTAGGGATGAAGCGCTCTTCGCTCTGAAAGCCATCACGCGGGGCCACTTCGTTGATTTGTAACGTCGTCATGGGGGTCTCCACTTAGATGATGCCCGCTTGGCGTAGCTTGTCGCGGGTGGCGGCATCGATGCCCAGCTCGTCGAGTACGTCATCGGTATGCGCGCCGAGCGACGGCCCGCCTTGCCCCAGCCTGCCGGGCGTGGCACTGAGTTTGGGCAGTACGCCCGGTACCTTGAGCGGGCGGCCATCGGCGCGGGTGACGGTTTGAATCATCTCCCGGGCGAGGTAGTGGGGGTCGTTGGCGATATCGGCGGCGGTGTAGGGGAAGCCCGCCGGTACGCGGGCGTCGTCCAAGGCGCTGAGAATATCGTCGCGGCGGCGGGTCTGGGTCCAGGCTTCGATGGCCGCGTCGATCTCGTTGGCGTGCTGGCTGCGGCCATCGTTGTGGGCCATGGCAGGATGGTTGGCGAGGTCGTCACGGCCAATCACGCCCATCAAACGCTTGAAGATGCTGTCGCCATTACCGGCAATCAGCACATACTCGCCTTCGCAGGTACGGTAGGCGTTGGAGGGGGTAATGCCGGGCAGCGCGCTGCCGCTCGGTTCGCGCACCTGGCCGGTGGCGTCGAACTCCGGCAGCAGGCTCTCCATCATGGCGAACACGGATTCGTACAGAGCGACATCGATCTCTTGCCCCAAGCCGCTGCGCTGGCGCTCTTGTAGGGCCAGCAGTGTGCCGATGACCGCGTAAAGCGCCGAGAGCGAATCACCAATGCTCACGCCTACGCGTACCGACGGCTCGCCCGCGTGGCCGGTGAGATAACGCAGTCCCCCCATGGCTTCACCAATCACCCCAAAACCGGGCTTGTTGCGGTAGGGGCCGGTTTGGCCAAAACCGGACACGCGCACCATGATCAGTTTCGGATTGATCGTGGAGAGGGCCTCATACCCCAACCCCCAGCCCTCTAGCGTGCCCGGGCGAAAGTTCTCGACGATGACATCGGCTTCGGCGGCCAAGCGGCGCACCATCTCTTGCCCCTCTTCGCTGCGCAGATCCAGCGTGACCGAGCGCTTGGTACGGCTTTGCACATGCCACCACAGCGAGGTGCCCTCTTCGAGAATACGCCATTTGCGAAGGGGATCGCCGGTGCCGGGCGGCTCGATTTTGATCACGTCGGCGCCAAATTCGCCCAACAGCTTGGTGGCGAACGGCCCGGCGATGAGCTGGCCAAGCTCTACGACTTTAAGGCCATCGAGAGGAAGCTGGCGGGTGGTCATAATGAACGCTCCTGGTAATGCTGAGCCGTCGCGTCAGCGTGTCTGTATGCCTTGTTGTTCCTCAAGCATCTGTGAGCCTGCTGAGCATCACAATTAGGCAATCAGGAACTAGACGTTCGCCAGCGACGAACCCTTTCGCAGGCGACCGGTATGGCCTACTCCATAACGACGTGGTAAACGTGATGCTGCGATTCGATTTTGTAACGTTGAGGCTGTTCGTCGCGATTGCCGACGAAGGGCGATTGACCGCCGTTGCCGAGCGCGAACACTTGGCGCTGGCGGCCGTGAGCAAGCGGGTGAGCGATTTAGAAACGCTGGTGGGCACCGAGCTTCTCTATCGCCGCCCCCGCGGCGTGGAGCTGACCCCGGCGGGGCGCGCGTTTTTACACCACGCCCGACGTATTTTGGAGGACGTGGCACGGCTACAGGCGGAGCTGAGCGAGTATGGGGAAGGGGTGCGGGGGCATGTGCGCATTCACTCCAATACCTCGGCCATCATTGCGTTTTTGCCGCAAGACTTGAGCGCCTTTGCCATGGAGTACCCGCAAATCAAAATCGATTTGCAGGAGCGCACCAGCAGCGAGGCGATTACCGCCGTGCGCGATGGCGTGGCGGATATCGGCATCTTCGCCAGCCACGTCGCCGCCGACGAGCTGGAAGTGCGTCCTTACCGGCGCGATCAGCTGGTGCTGGTGACTCCCCACGACCATCCGCTGGCGGTGCATGACAAACTCTATTTACATCAGGCCGCTGAGTACGACTTTGTCGGTTTGCAGCAGGATGCCTCGCTGCAATCCCTGCTCCACGAGCAAGCGAGCCAAGCGGGACGCACCCTGCGCATGCGTATACAGGTGCGCAGCTTCGATGCCATTTGCCGCATGATTCATTACGGGATGGGCATCGGCGTATTGCCGCAGCGCACGCTGTACCGCGATTTGAACGATCTCAAGCTGCGCATGATACCGCTGGCCGACGACTGGGCCACCCGCGAGCTGGTGATCGGTATGCGCCACTACGCAGCGCTGCCCGTAGTGGCTCGCCACTTGGTCGATCACTTGCTCACTTCTACAGGCGCCATCGGAGAGACTCCATGACAACAACAGGCATTGCCCACGAGATTAAAGCGCTCACTTTCGATGTGTTCGGTACGGTGGTGGATTGGCGCGGTAGCGTCATCCGCGAAGGTGAACGGTTGAACCAGGCCAAAGGGCTGACTATCGACTGGGCGCGGTTTGCCGACGAGTGGCGAGCTGGTTACGCCCCCGCGATGAACCGCGTCCGCCAAGGCGAGCTGCCCTGGACCAAATTGGATGACCTGCACCGCATGACCCTCGACCGACTGCTGGTCGCCTTTGATATTGCCGAGCAGTTGGATGACGCCGAAAAAGCGCATCTCAACCGCGTGTGGCACCGCTTGAGGCCCTGGCCAGACAGCGTGGACGGTCTAACGCAGCTCAAGCAGCGCTATATTTTGGCCACGCTCTCCAACGGTAATATCTCGCTGCTAGTGAACATGGCGCGCCATGCGGGGCTACCCTGGGACTGCGTGCTCTCCTCGGAGCTTGCCGGGCACTATAAGCGCGACCCGGAGGTGTACCACATGGCGGCCCATCTACTCGACCTGAAGCCGTCGCAAATATTGATGGTCGCCGCCCATCAAGACGATTTGCAGGCCGCTCACCGGGAGGGTATGCGCACCGCCTTCGTGAAGCGCCCGTTGGAGTTTGGGCCCGATTCCACGCCGGACTTGAGCGTCGACCCCTGCTTCGATTTGGTCGCAGAAGACTTCCTCGACTTGGCGCGGCAGCTCTCATGAAACTCGATCCCACCTCGCTCAAGCTGTTCGTGAAAGTGGCCGAGCTGGGCACCATCACTGGCGCGGCGGATGCATCGTTCATGGCGACCTCTGCGGTGAGTAAGCGCCTGAGCGAGCTGGAGGCGTACTTCAATACGCCGTTGCTCAAGCGCAATAACCGGGGCATCGAGCTAACGCCTGCGGGCAGCGCACTGCTCAATCTTTCCCGAGGCGTTCTGCACAACTTAGAAGACCTCGACCTGCAGATGCGCGATTACGCCAGCGGCCAGCGAGGCATCGTGCGGGTCTTCGCCAATATGTCGGCGATCACCCAATACCTGCCTCATGAAATGCGTGCCTTTTTCGAGCGGCATCCGGATATTGGCGTGCAGTTGGAAGAGAAGGTCAGCCCGATCATCACCCGTGAAGTGATGAACAACAACGCCGACATCGGGGTCTGCGCGCAGATGCTGCACGGCTATGACCTGATCGAGTTCCCCTACCATGTCGATGATTTGGTGCTGGTGGTGCCCCAGCATCACCCGTTGGCCACGCGGGAGAGGGTGTTTTTTCAAGAATGTTTGGACTACCCCCACGTGGGTCTACACACCGCCAGCGCAATTAACTTAGAGATCATGCGGGCAGCCAGCCTAGCCAACAAAACGCTACGTATTCGTATTCAGGTGACCAGCTACGATGCGCTCTGCCTGATGGTACAGGCGGGGCTAGGCGTCGGCGTGCTGCCTCGTGGGGCGATTCGTCAGTACGTGGATGGGCTCAACGTGACCGTGTTACCGATCGAGGACGACTGGGCACGGCGCAAGCTGAGTATTTATGTCAAAGATTTAGACCGGCTTTCCATGGCGGCGCGAGTGCTGGTGGAGCATTTGACTCAGGCCGCCAACGGCGCTTCAACGACGCTTTGACGCCACGTTGGCGGCGCTGCTTTCGCGTTTGGAGAAGGCAGGTTCATCAATGACCAATGTACAGCTCTCTGGATTGGCGGTATCACTTTAGTCACCGTTAAGCGACTCCCCTTGCTGACTCGGTTCTCGGGAGAGGTGCAGTCCAGGCCTCCCACAGCACACAACATCACAACATGCTTCCCGACGCTTTGAGGACATAACAATGATGACGCTAAAATTACGCCACGTACTTCCTGCTTCTCTGCTGGCCGTCAGCGCGCTGACCGCTGCGACTGCCCAAGCGCAAACGGCACTCAACATGGGTTCGGTGCCAACGGGCACGGGTTGGTTCTTTGGTATTTCTGAAGGCGCACGGGTGATCAGCGCCAACACGCCCTACGAAATTACCGTGCGGGAAACCGGCGGCACCCGCGAAAACGCCATACGCCTCACCAACGGTGAACTGGATCTGGCCTTCACCGAGGCGTTAGTGGGCTACGAACAGTACAACGGAGAAGGCCGCTTTGCCGATATGCCCAACCCCGATGTGCGCTTGGTGTACTGGATTGCGCCTTCGACCATGCACTGGGCCGTTCGTCAGGACAGTGGCATCGAGACCTTCGAAGACCTCAACGGTGAGCGCTTCAACCCCAGCAGCATCGGCGGGGGTGGCGAGTACATCACCGAGCAGGTGTTCGGCATCCTAGGCATCGAGCCCGATTTCCAGCGCATGCGCGTCAACGATGCGGCGGAAGGGGTCACCGATGGTCGTTTAGTGGGCTTTAGCTATAACGGCGTACCGCCCATTCCGCTGTTCACCGAAGTGCACTCCTCGCGGCCGCTACAGCTGCTGTCACTCACCGATGAGCAAGTATCGACGGTGACCACTGAGCTGCCCTTCCTGTCGCCCGCCATCGTGCCGGCCGACACCTACACCGGCATGAGCGAAGCGCAGTCGCTGGGCATTTACATGGGCATTGCGGCCACCACCGACCTCGATGCCGATACCGTGTATGAACTCACCAAAGCCTACTGGGAAAATCACGACGAAGTGGCTGCTTCCTTCAAACCTGCGGGCAGCGTCGATCCTCAAACCGTGGTCGATACGGCCACCTTCCCGCTGCATGCTGGCGCGCTGCGCTACTACCAGGAATTAGGGCTGGAGATCCCCGCCGACATCATTCCGCCTGAAGCGCAGTAACCCGCCCATGCCCCCCGCTCTTCTAGGGGCGGGGTGGTTTGCTACTAGCCTGACGCGCCGCCTAGCCTCCCCTTGATAGGCGGCGCGGGAGTTCCCCCATGGAAACCGCAAAAGAATCAGTCGTCGAAAAATACCAGGAGGATGCAGGCAAGCGGCAGCTTACCGGCGCCTGGTTTATGGTGGCCCGCACGGCGGCGGTGGCAATGGCCATTTTCCACCTCTATACCGCCGTCACTGGGCCGGTGAACACCCAAAATGCGGTGCATTTGCTGTTTGCGCTGCCGTTGATCTTTCTGGCGTACCACTGCCGCGTGCGGGATACCCAGCGCATTCCGTGGTTCGATGTCATTCCGATTTTATTGAGCGTGGTGATCAGCGCCTATTACGTTTATCACTTCGATCGCATCATTTATCAGCTGGGCTACTTAATGCCCACGACGCTGGATCTTGTCTTCGGCGTGAGCGCGATTCTACTGTTGCTGGAAGCCTGCCGTCGGGCGATTGGCCTCGCGTTCCCCATTTTGGTGTTGATTGCGTTGGCCTATGCCGCCTTTGGGCAACATCTGCCCGGCGTCTGGGGGCACGGTGGGTTCCGCTGGGATGACCTCGTTGCCACCTTCTATCTAGGGCCGACCGGCATTTTCGGCAGTCTGATGCGCACCTCGTCTACCGTCATTGTCGTGTTCATCATGTTTGGCGCGCTTTTGGTCACCACCGGTGGCGGTGACACCTTCATGCGCCTCTCCAATGCCGCGACGGGCGGTATGGCAGGTGGCCCAGCCAAAGCCGCTACGCTGTGTAGCGCGATGTTCGGCAGCATCAGCGGCAGTACCGCCGCCAACGTCGCCACTACCGGCGTATTCACCATTCCGCTGATGAAGAAAAACGGCTACAGCGCGCGCTTTGCGGCCGCCACGGAGGCCTCTGCCTCGACGGGTGGGCAAATCCTACCGCCGATCATGGGCGCCGCGGCGTTCGTGATGGCTGACGTCATCTCCACGAGCTATTTGGATATCATCAGCGCCGCGCTGATTCCTGCGCTGCTGTTCTACCTTGCCATTTGGATGAGCGTTCACTTCGAAGCCAAACGCCTGGGGTTGAACCCGATCCCGAAAGACCAGCGCCCGACGCTGCGGGAGGGGCTTTTCAATGTCGAAACCCTGCTGCTGCCGCTAGTGGTGCTGATTACCATGCTGGTGCTGCGCTACACGCCCACTACCGCCGCCGTGGCGGCTTACTTCACCGCCATGGGGCTGTACCTGGTGTCGCCGCGCAGCCAAGGCACGCTCTGGGAGCGGGTGAAATCGCTACCGGCCGCGTTGGAAGCCGGGGCAATGACCGCGGCGATGATTGCGGTCATCATCGGCAGCGTAGCGATCATTGCGGCGGTGATCAGCATCACCGGGCTTGGGCTGAAAGTCTCCTCGCTGATTTTGATGGTGAGCGGCGGTGACGTGCTGGTCACACTGCTACTAGCGATGGTGGTGGCCATCATTCTCGGTATGGGCTTACCCACCGTGGCCGCCTATATGCTGGCGGCGTCAGTGGTCGCCGCTGCGTTTGTCGAGGCGGGCTTGCCGAGCCTCTCTGCTCACCTCTTCATTCTCTACTTTGCGATTTTGTCGGGTGTGACGCCTCCGGTGGCGCTGGCGGCCTACATTGGCGGGGCGATTGCGGGATCCCACTGGTTCCGTACGGCACTGACGGCGACGAAAATTTCCTTGGGCGGTTTCCTGATTCCGTTTATGTTTATCTACCATCCGCCGCTGCTCGGGCAGGGCTCCAAGCTGGACATCGCCATGGCGGTGGCCTCGGGAGTGCTGGGCATCATCGCCTTGGCGGCCTCGACGATCGGCTACTTTGCCCGCCCCTGCTCCTGGATAGAGCGCGGTTTGCTGCTGTTTGCCGCGCTGATGCTGATCAACGGTCAGGTCATGACGGACGTCGTAGGTATTGCCGTCATCGTCGGCATCTTCGCCTGGCAGCGGTTTTTTAGCCATGCCGCTAAAGGGGATCGCTCTTTAGCGCGTTCACCGAGCAAGGAGCCGCTTTGATGCACATCGTCATTCCCGATGATTACCAGGATTGCGTGCGTGAACTCGATGCCTTCGCCAAGCTGGCGGGGCACCGGGTCACCATTTACAACGACACCGTCAGCGAGGAAGACGCGCTGGTCGAGCGCTTTCAAGACGCCGACGCGCTGGTGCTGATTCGCGAGCGCACGCCGATCACCGCGTCGTTGCTGGCGCGGCTACCCAAGCTCAAGCTGATCAGCCAAACCGGCGGCGGCGCGGCCCATGTGGACATGGCCGCCTGCCGCGAGCACGGTGTGGTGGTACTGGCCGGTACCGGCTCGCCCTATGCGGCGGCCGAGCTGACCTGGGGGCTGGTGCTCTCGGCCATGCGACGCATTCCCGAAGAGGTGGCAAACCTCCAGGCAGGCCGCTGGCAGCGGACCCTGGGCACTGGCTTGAAAGGGCGCACGCTGGGCGTATTTGGCTACGGCAAAATTGGTCAGTTGGTCGCCCGCTACGGCCAGGCGTTTGAGATGAACGTGCTGGTATGGGGACGTGAAGGCACCCGCCAGCGGGCCGCTGCGGCGGGGCTTGAGGTCGCGGCCTCGCAAGAGGATTTCTTCCAGCGCAGCGATGTGCTCAGCCTGCACCTGCGCTTGAACCCGGAAACCCGCGGCATCGTGACGGCCGCGAATTTGGCCAGCATGAAGCCAACCGCCGTGCTGGTGAATACCAGCCGCGCGCCGTTAGTGGAGGCGGGCGCGTTGGAAGCAGCGCTGAAAGCGGGTCGCCCTGGCATGGCCGCCGTGGATGTGTTCGATGAAGAGCCGGTGGTGGAACATACGCTGCTGGCGCTGCCCAACTTTCTGGCCACGCCTCACCTGGGCTATGTAGAGAAAGATAGCTACGAGCTCTATTTTGGCGATGCGTTCGAAAACGTGCTGGCATTCGAGACGGGCACGCCTGGGCGCAACTTAGCGGAGGCGTAAGCGTCCGTAGCGAGGCAAGCGGGGTTGCCCTTGGGCAACCCCGCTTGCATGGGCGCTTGCCTTATCCCGCTTGGCGCTCGGCAAGCCGCTCTTCCAACAGATCGACAGCGCGCTTGGCCAGCAAAGAGAGGTCGTTATCGTCGTGCTTGGAGATGGCGACTAGGCGCTGTTTCATCGAGCGCGCCCAGAACGTCTCCAGATGACGGCAGGTGGCGGCGGCGGCAGCCTCCTCATCGCGGCCGCCGCCCAGGTTGGCGGCGATCTGATTGGTCATGTTGACCAGCTGCTTTTCGTGGTTCGACGACATGGTGTGGCTCCTTAGCCATGGGCCACCGCCGCCGTGGCGGGGCGATGATAGATCAAGTGGCGGCCGGGCCGTGCAAAGCCTGCCAGAAAGAGCCCTGCGGTTTGGGCCTGCTCAACGGCCAGCGACGTCGCCGCCGAGACGGCCACCAGGGCGCCGATGCCCACGCTGGCACATTTATGGACCATCTCGTAGCTGGCACGGCTGGTGACCAGTACGAAGCCGCTGGCCAAAGGCGCGTTCTCGCGCGCTAGGGTACCGATCAGTTTGTCGAGGGCGTTATGGCGCCCCACGTCCTCGCACACCCGCTGAACGCGTCCCTGCAGATCGCACCAGGCCGCGCCGTGGCTGGCGCCCGTCACGGCCTGGAGCGGCTGGTGGGCGAACAGCTCCTGAAGCGCGCGCTGGATGGCGGCGTCGCTCAGCGACGGCGCGGTGACCGCTGGGATCGGGCGGATGGCCTGCTCCAGCGCTTCGGTGCCGCACAGCCCGCAGCCGGTCCGCCCGGTCAGGCTGCGCCGTCGCTGCTTGAGCTCGGCCATGCGCTGACTGGCAATGGTGAGGTGAATGGCCAGGCCGCCGGATGCTTCGTGAACCTCCAGGTCGTAGCACTCGTCGACGCTGTGCAGAATGCCTTCGGTCAGGCTAAGCCCCAGCGCGAACGCCTCCAAATCCGTCGGGCTGGCCATCATCACCGCGTGCGAAATTCCGTTGTAGACCAGCGCGACCGGCTGCTCCAGGGCCAGGCCATCCTCGTGGGTGTCGGCATGCCAGCCGTTGCTGCCGCGGCGCTCCTCCACCGGCAGGCGCATGAGCGCGGCCTCGGCCGAAGCCGAGGCATGGCGGGTGTCCGCTGCGCTCATGGCGCCTCCTGGTGCGCCTTGGCCAAATGGTCGCGCTGGGCCTGATCGAAGGCGTTGAAACGCTGTTGCCAAGCCGATGGCTGGCTGACTTTTTCTACCTGCACGGCGGTCACTTTGTATTCGGGGCAGTTGGTGGCCCAGTCCGAGTTGTCCGTGGTGATCACGTTCGCCCCGCTACCTGGATGGTGGAAGGTCGTATAGACGACTCCGGGCTGCATACGTTCGCTGAGTCGGGCGCGCAGCACCGTCTGGCCTGAGCGGCTGGTAATACCCAGCCAGTCGCCGTCGCGCACGCCGCGTACCTCGGCGTCAGACGGGTGTAGCTCCAGCACGTCCTCGTCGTGCCAGTACTGATTGTCGGTGCGCCGGGTCTGGGCGCCCACGTTGTACTGGCTGAGAATGCGGCCGGTGGTGAGTAGCAGCGGGAAGCGGCGGTTGGTGCGCTCTTCCGTCGCCACGTACTCGGTGATCGCAAAGCGGCCCAGGCCAATGGGGAATTCGTGCTCGTGCATGGTCGGCATGCCCAGCGGGTAGTCGGCGTTACATGGCCACTGCAGGCTGCCGTGCTCCTCCAGCTTGGCGTAGCTAACGCCCGCGAAACTCGGGGTGAGCTGCGCGATCTCATCCATGATCTCGGAGGGATGGGTATAGTGCATCGGGTAGCCCAGGGCGTTGGCCAGCGCCTGGGTGACTTGCCAATCTTCCATGCCCGCCACGGCGGGCATCACTTTACGTACCCGGTTGATGCGCCGCTCGGCGTTGGTGAAAGTGCCGTTCTTCTCCAGGAAGCTCGATCCCGGCAGCAGTACGTGGGCGAACTTGGCCGTCTCGTTGAGGAAGATATCCTGCACGATCAGGCAGTCCAGCGACGAGAGCGCTGCCTCGACGTGCTGGGTGTTGGGGTCGGACTGGGCAATGTCCTCGCCCTGTACGTAGAGCGCCTTGAAGCTCCCTTCGATGGCGGCATCGAACATGTTGGGAATGCGCAGGCCCGGTTCGTCGTCGAGCTTCACGCCCCACACGGCCTCGAAGCGGCCACGGGCGATGGGGTCGGCGACGTGCTGATAGCCCGGCAACTCGTGGGGGAAGGAGCCCATGTCGCAGGAGCCCTGCACGTTGTTCTGGCCGCGCAGCGGATTCACACCCACGCCTTCGCGGCCGATGTTGCCGGTGGCCATGGCGAGGTTGGCGATGCCCATCACCATGGTCGAGCCCTGGCTGTGCTCGGTGACGCCCAGGCCGTAGTAGATCGCGCCGTTGTCGGCGGTGGCGTAGGTGCGTGCCGCTTGGCGCACGGCCTCGGCGGGCACGCCGGTGATGCTTTCGCTGGCTTCCGGCGAGTGGCGCGGGTCTTCGATGAAGGCGCGCCAGCTCTGGTACGCCTCGCTATCGCAGCGCCGAGCCACGAAGGCCGTGTCTTCGAGGCCTTCGCTGATGACCACGTGGGCCAGCGCGTTGACCAGCGCGACGTTGGTGCCCGGGCGCAGCGGCAGGTGCTGGGCCTCGCCCATGTGCGGCGTTTTCAAGAGGTCGATACGGCGCGGGTCGGCGACGATCAGCTTGGCCCCTTGGCGCAGGCGCTTGCGCATTTGCGAGGCGAACACCGGGTGGGCGTCGGTGGGGTTGGCGCCGATCACGATGATCGCGTCGGCCTTCATCACCGAGTCGAAAGTTTGCGTGCCGGCCGACTCGCCCAGCGTGGTCTTCAGGCCGTAGCCGGTGGGCGAGTGGCATACCCGCGCGCAGGTATCGGTATTGTTGTTGCCGAACGCCGCACGAATCAGCTTCTGAACCAAATAGGTCTCTTCGTTGGTGCAGCGGGAAGAGGTGATACCCCCGATGCTTTCGCGACCGTAGCGCGCCTGGGTCCCCTGTAGGCGGCGGGCGGCGAAACCGATGGCCTCCTCCCAGGAGACGCTGCGCCAAGGCTGGTCGATGCTGTCACGGATCATGGGCTCGCGGATGCGATCCTTGTGCGTGGCGTAGCCGAAGGCGAAGCGTCCTTTGACGCAGGAGTGACCGTGATTGGCGTCGCCGCCTTTGTAGGGCACCATGCGGATCAGCTTGTCGCCCTTCATCTGCGCTTCGAAGGAGCAGCCCACGCCGCAGTAGGCGCAGGTGGTCACCACGCTTCTGTCCGGCACGCCCTGGTCGATTACGCTCTTCTCCATCAGCGTGGCGGTGGGACAGGCCTGCACGCAGGCGCCGCAGGAGACGCAGTCCGAGTCCATGAAGGCGTCGTTCTGGCCCGCCGACACCTTGGAGTCGAAGCCCCGGCCGTCGATGGTCAGCGCGAAGGTGCCCTGCACCTCGTCACAGGCGCGCACACAGCGCGAGCAGACGATGCACTTGCTCGGGTCGAAGGTGAAGTAGGGGTTGGACTCGTCCTTGACCGCTTCCAGGTGGTTCTCGCCGCTGAAGCCGTAGCGCACCTCGCGCAGGCCGACGCTACCCGCCATGTCCTGCAGTTCGCAGTCGCCATTGGCCGGGCAGGTCAAGCAGTCCAGCGGGTGGTCGGAGATGTAGAGCTCCATCACGTTACGGCGCAGCTTGGCGAGCCGCGCGTTTTGCGTCGTTACCTTCATGCCTTCCGCGACTGGCGTGGTGCAGGAGGCGGGCAGGCCGCGACGCCCTTCGATTTCGACGGCGCACAGGCGGCAAGAGCCAAACGCCTCGAGATTGTCGGTGGCGCAGAGCTTGGGGATGCTGATATCGGCAAGGGCGGCGGCGCGCAGTACGGAGGTGCCTTCCGGCACGCTGAGCGTGACACCGTCGATCTCGAGGTTGACGTTGGCCGCACCGGGGGCTGGCGCGGGGGTGCCGAAGTCGCGGCTGAAGTCGACGCTGTTGGCCTGACGGCGGGGATCGAAATGTTGGATCATGAGTACTCTCCATTCGCCGGGCGCTGGAAGTCGCCGGGGAAGTGTTTCAACGCGCTCTGTACCGGGAATGGGGTCATGCCGCCCATGGCGCAGAGCGAGCCATCCACCATCGTGTCGCAAAGGTCACTGAGCAGCGCGAGATTGGCCTCGCGATTGTCGTCGGCGCGAATGCGGTCGATCACCTCTACGCCACGGGTCGAGCCAATGCGGCAGGGGGTGCACTTACCACAGGACTCCACCTTGCAGAACTCCATCGAGAAGCGCGCCTGCTCGGCCATGTCGACGCTGTCGTCGAACATCACCACGCCGCCGTGACCAATGCCTGCGCCTACCTCGGCGAAGGTTTCGTAATCCAGCGGCATGTCCCATTGGCTCTCGGGCAGATAGGCGCATAGCGGGCCGCCTACCTGGACGGCGCGCAACGGCTTACCGGTGAGCGTGCCGCCACCAAACTCCTCCATCAGCGTGCGCAAGGTGGTGCCAAAGGCCAGCTCCACCAGTCCGCCACGCTTGACGTTACCCGCTAGCTGAAGCGCCAGCGTGCCCTTCGAACGGCCCATGCCGTAGTTCGCGTAGGCGCTGCCGCCCTCGGCAAGAATGAACGGCACGGCGGCCAGCGAGAGAACGTTATTGACGACGGTGGGGCGGCCGAAGAGCCCCTCGATGGCGGGTAGCGGCGGTTTGAAGCGCACCAGGCCGCGTTTGCCCTCCAGGCTTTCGAGTAGCGAGGTTTCCTCGCCGCAGATATAGGCACCGGCCCCCAGGCGGACTTCCAAGTGGAAGGTGTGGCCGCTCTGGCGAATGTCGTCACCCAGGTAGCCCGCTTGTTCGGCGCGGGCGATGGCCTCGTCGAGCACTTTTTTCGCCAGCGGGTACTCCGAGCGCAGGTAGATATAGCCCTGGGTGGCGCCCACGGCGAGCCCGGCGATGGTCATGCCCTCGATGAGCATGTAGGGGTCGCACTCCATGGCCAGTCGGTCGGCGAACGTGCCGGAGTCGCCCTCGTCGGCATTGCAGACGATGTACTTCTGGTCGGCGGGGGCATCCAGTACCGTTTGCCACTTGATGCCGGTGGGGAACGCCGCGCCGCCGCGCCCGCGTAGTCCGGACGCCTTCACTTCATCGACGATAGCCTGAGGCGTCAGCGTTAGTGCGGCCTCCAAACCGGCGAAACCGCGGTGGGCTTGATAGTCGTCGATGGAGAGCGGGTCGGTGATGCCGATACGGGCAAAGGTCAGGCGCTGCTGGCGGGCGAGGTACTCGATCTCGTCGGTGCGCCCCAGCGCCAGCGGATGGCTGACACAGCCTTCCAGCAGGCCGCTATCGAGCAGCTCGGGGACGTCGCTGGGCGTGACCGGCCCGTAGGCGAAGCGCCCTTTGGGGGTCTCCACCTCGATCATGGGCTCTAGCCAGAACAGCCCTCGCGAGCCGTTGCGCACCAGGGTGATGCCCTCGTGCCGGGCGGCGGCGTCGCGCTCCAGGCGGCGCGCGATGGTATCGGCACCCAATGACAGCGCGGTGGTTTCCCGGGGAACGAAGACGCGCACGCTCATGAGATCATCTCCAGGGGCTGCGTCTGTAGCTCGTCCATCAGGGTATCGAACGCCTCGGGTGTAATGCGGCCGCGTACCTCGTCGTTCACGCGGACCGACGGGCCGCAGGCGCAGTTGCCCAGGCAGTAAACGGCTTCCAGGGTGATCTCTCGATCCGGGGTGGTCTGGTGGTAATCGACCCCCAGGCGCGCCTTCACGTGGGCCTCGAGCGCCCGCCCACCGACCGCCTGGCAGGCTTCGGCGCGGCACACCTGTACTACGTGGCGGCCTGGCGGCGTGGTGCGAAAATGGTGATAAAAGGTAATGACGCCGTGCACCTCCGCGCGGGTCGTCTTCAGCGACTCGGCGATCAGGGGAATGGCGTCTGATGGCACGAAGCCGAAGCGATCCTGCAAGGCGTGGAGGATCGGTAGCAGCGCGCCTGGTAGGTGTTTGAGCGCATCGATCTCGGCTTGGATCGACGGCAGCGACCATTTTGGAGACCCGTTCATCATGTCTCTCCCCGGTGCAAATTGTTGATTATAAATATGCACGTTTTTGCCTATATTTGAATGGTCATTTCGCGTGCATCACGGTTAATTTCACGCTAGCATCAAGTTACGAGCTAAAAAATATGAAAGTTTGTGCCAATGAAAAAAATCTCCGTCATTCCTAGCTGGTGCTTTCGAGACGAGGCGGGACATCAGCTCGACGTACAGTTACTTCGCCTGCTGGGCGCGGTCTATCGACGGGGTAAGTTAACCAAAGCCGCCGCAGAGGTGGGTGTCTCATACCGGCATGCCTGGAACGTATTGCGTCAGGGCGACGATTTCTTTGGCGTGCCGCTCGTGGAACTCCAACGGGGACGCGGTGCCAAGCTATCGCTGCTCGGCGAAAAACTGCTGTGGGCCGAACAGCGCGCGATGGCTCGTCTAGGGCCACAGCTGGAAAGTCTCGGCTCGGAGCTCAACCTCACCATTCAGCAGCTTTGCCAGGGAGCCTCGTCGGTGCTGCGGCTGCACGCCAGCCACGGCTTTGCGGTGGAGCTGTTGCCCAAGCACCTGGAAGCGCTGCCGCTGGATCTGCAGTACTGTAGCCCCCATGAGTCGCTGGTCGCGCTCGAGCGAGGGGCGTGCGACGTAGCAGGGTTTCATCTGCCGCGTGGCTCGGTCGGCGAACGTGTGAGGGCCACGTATGACGGTCTACTCAAGCCCCAGCAGCATCGGGTGATCGGTTTCATTGCCCGCACCCAGGGGCTGATGGTGGCCCGCGGTAACCCACTGGGTATCGACGCGATCACCTCGCTGAACGCGAGCGGCATTCGCTTCGTGAATCGTCAACGCTCGTCAGGTACACGCTCGCTGCTAGACTGCCTATTGGAAGAGTCGCACGTGCCTAGTCATCAGATTCGCGGCTTTGATATCGAGGAGTACACCCACTCCGCCGTCGCCGCCTACGTGGCGGCCGGCATGGCCGACGTCGGTTTTGGGGTGGAGGCAGCCGCCCAAAAATTTGGGCTCGATTTCCTTCCGCTGGCCACCGAGGATTACCTGCTGGCCTGCCACCACCGCGCCTTGAAAGAGCCCCGCGTTCAGCTCTTTTTGAAGACGCTGCGCGGTGCGCCTTTCCAGGAGGCCGTCAGCCAGCTACCGGGGTACGCCCCCAGCCGGTGCGGTGAGGTGATGTCGGTAGACGAAGTGCTCGACGCGATCGACCCTCCTTCGTGAACGACGTTCGAGAAAAACCACGGCTGCCAATGGACATCGAGGGCACATGCGAGACCGGTTCTCTAGCACGTTAAAGAGCAAGAATTTGCCCTACATTACGCCTTCCGAGGAGCGTGATACGCCCCACGGCACGCGTCGCGTCGCATTCGTTCTGTTGGAGCACTTTTCGATGATGGCGCTTACCGGCGCGGTGGATGCGCTGGTGACCACCAACCTGATGAAAGCCGCCACGCTGTACGACGTGGTGGTGGTGGGCGGCGAGTCGGGCGCCACGATGTCCGACTTGGGCATCGAGGTGACCACCGACCTATCGCTCGACGCGTTCGATAGCGCTGCACCGCCGGTCGATGTGTTGATCGTCTGCGGGGGGCTGCGCGTGCAGCCCAAGTCGACGCCGCTGCTACGTAACCGGCTGAGAAGCGCCGATGCTCAGGGCATCGTGCTGGGTGGGCTGTGGAACGGTGCCTATTTTCTGGCAGAGGCGGGGCTGCTGAGCGGTTATCAGTGCGCTTATCATCCGGATGGTCGGGCGATGATGGCCGAGCAGTTTTGGGATGTCGCCGTGACCAGCCGTAGCTTCATCGTGGACCGCAACCGGCTGAGCTGCGCCGGTGCCAGCAGTTCGCTGAGCATGATGCTCGAGGTGGTGCGCGCGGACTGCGGCAACGCCGTGGTCGCGGCGGTGGAGGAGATGTTGAGTTGCGACAAGGGGCTCGATTCGCCGGATATCTCGACGCTCAACGTCGACCAAAACCCGACCCTACCCGAAAAGCTCAAAGTCTCCTTGCAGCTCATGAAGAACAATATCGAAGAGCCGCTGACGATTGCCGAAATCGCCAACTGGGTCAACATTTCGCGACGTCAGTTAGAGCGCATGTTTTGCACGTACGTCGATGCCAACCCCTCGCGCTACTACATGGAGCTTCGCTTGACCCGAGCGCGGCAGCTGCTGCAGCAAACCAACAAGCCCGTGGCCGAGGTGGCGGTGGCCACGGGCTTCGTCAGTATCTCCCATTTTCGCAGCTGTTTTTATCAACTGTTCGACGTCACGCCCGGCCAGTTTCGGAAGTCGTGCCAAGCCAGCGGCCACGCGCAGTAAACCGCGCGGTGCTTGGCGTCAGCTTCCCGACCAGCCCAGCAGGATGGGCACGTAGACCACCAGCAGCAGCACGCCAATCAGCCCTAGCAGATAAGGGATGATGGCGCGGGTGATCCGCTCCAGCGGCAGTTGGGTCACGGACGACGCCACGTAGAGGTTGATCGCCACGGGCGGGGTTATCATGCCAATCGATAGCCCCACCACGATGATCAGCCCGAAGTGGATCGGGTCGATGCCCAGCTGCAGCACCAGCGGCAGCAGTACCGGGGTGAGGATGATCAAAGCGCTGGCCGTTTCGATGAATACCCCAGTGAGCAGAATGATTCCCACGATCAGTAGCATGATCACGTAAGGGTTGGTGGAGAGCGACAGCACTGCCTGGGCAATCGCGCCGGGCACCTGCCAGCTAGAGAGCGTCCAGCTCAGCACCGCCGACATGGCGATCACCAGCATGATCACCGCCGTGGTCATCGCCGAGCGAATCAACAGCTTGTACACCTGGGGCAGGGTCAAGTCGCGATACACGAAGAGCGACACCAGCAGGGCGTAGTTCACCGCCACCACGGCGGCTTCCGACGGCGTGAAAATTCCCGAAAAGATGCCCCCTAGAATGATCACCGGGGTCATCAAGCCCCAACTCGCGGCCTTGAACGTGCGCCACATGGTGGCCAGCGACAGCGGGGTTCCTTTCGGGTACTGGCGTTTGTACGCCTGGGTAATGGCGATGGCCATGAGGGCCACGCCCATCGCCAGCCCCGGCAAAAAGCCGTTCAAGAACAGTTCGGAAACCGACTGCTGGGCGATGACCGCGTAGATGATCATCGGCACCGACGGGGGAATCACCACGCCAATGGTACCGCTGGCGGCAATCAGGCTGGCCGCCGAGGCGGGGTCGTAGCCTTTGCGCTTGAGCTCCGGCACCAGGCTTGAGCCCACCGCCGCCGTGGTGGCCGCGCCGGAGCCAGAAATGGCCGCGAAGAACATGCCCGCCATGACGGACACCACCGACAAGCCGCCGCGCATGAAGCCCACCAGCGAATCGGCAAAGCTCACCAGGCGCTCGCTAACCTTGCCCTGGGCCATTAAATCCCCGGCCAGAATGAACATCGGAATGGCCACCAGAGCAAAGGAGTTGATGCCCTGGAACATCTGCTGGGTGACCACCATCAGCGGCACGCCGGATTGATACAGCGCGTAGAGTGTACTGGCCCCAATCGCAAAGGCAATCGGCACGCCTAGCAGCATGAACAGAAAGAACAGCCCGAACAGCAGCAGGGTCATAACGACGCCTCCTGGGACGGGGGCAGCTCGCCGTTCACCAGTAGCTCGACTATATCGACCAGCGCATACCACGCCATGATCGCCGCGCAGACCGGCATCACGGCGTAGACATAGGTCATCGAGAGCCGTAGCGAAGCGGATTTCTGGAAGCTCTGCACCTGCATATAGCGGTAGCCGATGACGACCAGCGTGATCATGAACGCCACCACAATCGCCAGCGCCGTCAGCCTGGCCAGCTTGCGCATCGGGAGGGGCAAGGCATCCACCGCGAAACTGACCGCGATATGTCGCCCGCGCTGAAACGCCAGCGTGCCCGCGAGAAAGGTGATCCACACCAGCAGAAACCGCGCGACCTCTTCGGTCCAACCCACGGCGCTGAACAGCACCCGCGAAACGATCTGTAGCGTGATCACACCGATCAACGCCGCCATGCCTGCAAACACCACGGGCTGGATGATGGCATCCAGCCCGCGTTCAATGCGTTGCAGCAGCGTCAACAGAGGCTGTGCAAACGACATCACTGTTGCAGCGCCTCCTGAATACGCGGCAGGTAGTCACCGAACTGCTCACCGTACTTCTCGTACACCGGCGCAACGGCGGATTGGAAGGCTTCCATGTCCGGGGTGTCGTTGATCTCCATACCCGCGTCGCGCAGCGCCTGCAACTGCTCCGCTTCCATCGCTGCGTTCACCTGGCGCTCGTGCTCGGCAGCTTCCTGGGCGGCTTCTTCCAATACTGCTTGGGCAGCCTCGGGGAGCTGGTTCCAGGCGGGCATGCCCATCACGAAGATCGCCGGTGCGTAGGTGTGGCGCGAGAGCGTCATGTAGTTCTGGGTTTCATCCAGGTTGAACGAGTGGATCACGTTCACCGGGTTCTCCTGGCCGTCGATGGTGCCCTGCTGCATGGCGGTGAGCGCTTCGGTCCAGGCCATGGGGATCGCATTGGCCCCCAGCTCGCGGAAGGTATCGGTGTAGACCGGGTTTTCCATCACGCGGATGCGCAGGCCGTCCAGGTCTTCCGGCGAGTTAACGGCGCGTTCGCTGTTGGTCAGGTTACGGAAACCGCGTTCGGCGTAAGCCAAGCCTTTCAGGTTTACGTCCGCCAGCTTATCCAACAGCTCCTGGCCGATGGGACCATCCAGCACGCTATAGGCGGCTTCCGGGGAGGGGAACAGGAACGGCAGTTCGAAGACCGCCATCTCTTCGACAAAGTTGGCCACCGGCCCGTTGGTGATCACGCCCATGTCCACGGTGCCGATCTGCATGCCTTCCAGCAGCGTGCGCTCATCGCCCAGCGAGGCGTTGGGGAAGATCTCGATGTTCACCTTGCCATCGGTGCGCTCTTCCACCAGCTCTTCGAACTTGGTGGCCGCGATATGGAAGCCATCCTGTTCGTTGACCACGTGGGCCAAGCGCAGCGTGACCGGGTCCATATCCGCAAAATCGTTGGCGTTCGCGGCGCTGACCAGCGCCAGTGAGATGCCCAGTGCCAGCGTACTACGTGCAAATGTTTTCATTTATTATGTTCCCAATATGACCAAAGGGGGTTAGAGGTGCAAAAGTGCCCCAAGAGCATGCACCACCGCAGGGAAAACGGTCAATCACAAGGCGGCCTAAAACCGCCCCGCCGCTAGACACGGCCCGCCCACACGGGTACGATACGCACCCAAAGCGCCCGTAGCTCAGTTGGATAGAGTGTCGGCCTCCGAAGCCGAAGGTCGCAGGTTCAATTCCTGCCGGGCGCGCCAAATTGAAAAAATGGCCTGCGATTTCTCGCAGGCCATTTTTGTTTGGCTGGCTTCGCTTATGAGCGATTATTTAGATAATCCCATGCAGCCCTTGTAGCATGTGCCCCATGTAATGAAACCTAAGGCGCTACGTCATAGGCGCCGCAACAGTGTATTAGCTACCGATCCTCATGTAAGCGACCTTCCACATACTTGTGAAGGATACTGGCAACCAGTGTTTGATAGGGAATACCTTCGGCCAGCGCCTTCTTCTGGAGCCCCCTGAGATCCTTGGAAGAAAGCCTGATGTTGATACGGGCATCTTTTTTGAACATAGCGTCGGCGTACTGTTGATGCCGCGCTTTCCTATCCTTTACATCTGGTGCGCGCTGCATTTCATCTGCTTCAAAAGCATCCAGGATTTCCAGCTCTTCTTTATCCAACCTGCTCATTTCGGACCTCCCAAATAGGTTTTGGTCGCCTTCCGGCTCGGGATGATCGTTTTCAGAAAAACCTCATCCTCTGACTCCACGAAGGGTACGAGGTATGCATACTCCTCTATCTCAATCACATGGATTTGTTGACCCGGATACCGCTCCTGATTCGGATGCTCAAACGTATCTAGGATACCTCCGATCGAGATGTGAAAAACCACATCCTCAAACGAGATATCTCTTTCCACTCGGAGAAGTTTGTTCTTCTCTGGGTTCCATGTGATCGTTTTCATAGGTAGAGCGTAGCACGTTGTGTGCTCTTTGTACTCAATTCCTGGTGCCTCGTTAGGACTTTTTACCACTCAGTTGGGCCTTTATTTCCTCAACCTGTACCAAAAAGGAGCGCGTTGATACGTCAATGGCCCTTGCTCGGCAATAAAGACTAATCGTGAAATCCATTAGTCGTAAGCCATACGTCGCACGGATGAGCAAGGAGACGAGGTGTTGGTAGTCTTCTCCCAAAAAGATGGGGAGTGGATAGCCCCTGGAAGCTCGATTCATCGTTTCTGTTGTGTAGGGAGGGTGTGTGCTTGGGCGGTGCGGTTTGTCCGGGTATGCACATCAACCTGAGAGGTATTGGCGGCATTGCGCGTCCGTCGTGACACTGATTTGCACGTTATTTCTATTCCGATGCAGGTCATTGCCATGTCGCACTCCACTGGGGCCGTTGAGCCAGCGCCCTCTATTGAAGCCTCGGCTTTCAAGCCGATGTCTCTTGTTCTGGGCGTTCTAGTAAGTTTGGGAGTTTTCTTCCTTTTGCCCGAAACGCTGGCCTTCAATGCGCGTCTCGTCGCTGGCATTGCAATGCTGATGGCCACCTGGTGGATGACAGAGGCGATTCCCATTCCGGCGACATCGCTGCTTCCGCTCGTATTGTTCCCCTTTTTCGATATTGCGTCGGTCGGTGTGACCGCTGCGCCCTATGCCCATAGCATCGTCTTTCTCGTCTTGGGTGGCGTACTGCTGGGCTTGGCAACGCAGCGCTGGAATTTACATCGCCGCTTTTGCCGTGAGCTGTGCCTTTATGCTGCCGGTCGCAACGCCTTCCAATGCCGTGGCGTTCGCCACGGGAGATCTGCCTATCCAAAGCATGATTAGAGCAGGAATCTGGCTCAATGTCATCGGCTTTCTGGTGATCATGGTGGCGCTCTACACCATCGTACCGTTGGTCTTCGATGTCTCTTTCTAACCCGTGATGCTCAATGTCGTTGGTCGCCCTGTTGATTTGAAGATGCCAGATAGACGACCTAAAGTGTTCGTTATACAAATTAATGTTCGCAATAAGAACAAAGAGGCTCCCATGTCCCAGCCCTGCATTATCTGTGTCGCCATTACCGGCAGTCTGCCACGCAAAGAGAACAACCCAGCCGTACCGATTACGGTCGAAGAGCAGGTTGAGAGCACTCAGGCGGCGTTCGAAGCAGGGGCGACTATTGCCCACTGCCATGTGCGCAATGAGGATCAAACCCCCTCATCCGATCCTGAGAAGTTTGGTCGCCTCATGGAAGGGCTCAAGAAGTACTGCCCGGGAATGATTATTCAGCTCTCTACTGGTGGGCGTTCGGGGGCTGGGGAAGCACGCGGCGGCATGCTGCCGCTCAAACCTGACATGGCCAGTCTCTCGGTGGGTTCCAATAACTTTCCCAACCGTGTCTACGAGAATCCGCCCCAACTGGTGGAGTGGCTGGCCGATGAGATGCTCAAGTACGACGTTAAGCCTGAAATCGAAGCGTTCGACCTGTCGCATATTCACCAGGCCGTGAGCCTTTCTCAGCAGGGCAAACTAAAGACGCCGCTCTATGTGCAGTTTGTCATGGGGGTGAAGAATGCGATGCCAGCGGACAAGCCCACCTTCGATTTCTACATCAAGACGCTCAAGCGGCTGGCGCCGGATGCGCAGTGGTGCGGTGCAGGCATTGGTGCCCATCAGTACCTACTCAACGAGTGGTCGATTGCGGCTGGCGGCCATACCCGTACGGGGCTCGAAGATAATGTGCGCTTGGATAGTGACACCTTGGCGCCCTCCAACGCGGTGTTGGTCGAGCGCACCGTAGCCCTTTGCGAAAAGTATCAGCGCCCGGTGGCTACTTGGCAGCAAGCGCGTGAGATGCTTGGGTTATAACGATAAGAAACAACCACTTGATAAGCAGGAGTGACGAGATGGTAGATACCACGATGGTCGGTGATGCACCTGACATCGACGAGATTAAACGAGTCGTGCAGCTATATGTCGATGGTTTTCGAGGCAGTAGGCAGAAGCTGGAGGAGGCGTTTCATCAAGAGGCGTGGATTTTTGCGCTGGACGCGGCGGGTGCCTTGGCAACCGATCTCATTAGCGACCGTTTTGAGCGATGGGCGAATAGCCAGCGGCAGGTCAAGAGCCGTTTCATTGCCATCACCCAGGCCGGGGAGGTCGCCAGCGTGCTATTAGGATTCGATAATAGCGACAACCTTGAAGATTCTTGGGTCGACGTGATTGCGCTGATCAAAATCGATGGTAAATGGAAAATTACCAATAAGACGGCTGCGCACAGCAGCCGCGCATCCTGGGCCCAGCCGTAAACGCGCGGCAAAGGCATACCGACGGAATGAAACGGCAGGGCCTCGCACTGCCGTTTCGTTTTTAACGCTGCTACGTTAGATATGCCATTGCGCCTACGACCATGGCTTCGATACCTGTGCGCAGTGTTACGTCATTGCCTGGGAAGTAGTAGGGCGAATGAGGCATTTCTAGATGACGCATTTTCTGTGAGACGTTCGTTCCTGGGGTGTTTGCCCAGCGTTCTGCGGGGGTGGAGCCAATAAACCAGTACACGTATGGAATATCCTCGCCACCAAAACCGGCTGCTTTTGCATTCCCAAAAAACGGAAAATCCTCGCTGCCGTTAAGCCGTGGCATGTCATAAAGGTTGGCGTCACCGAAATGCTCTGCGTGGGCGCGACGTACATGCTCAACCGCTATCGCGTCGTTGTTCAAGGCGATGGTTTCATTGAGCACCTTTAAGGTCGGGGGCTTGGGCGCTCTTCCCGCATCGCACTCCGCACGAACGATACGCTCGATCGACTCAACCACTTGGCTGTGTAATGCGTCATCAAAGCTGCGGATATTGATCTCAAGCTCTGCCGAGTGCGGAATGATGTTGGCCTGGGTGCCAGCGTGAAGCTTGCCAACCGTGACCACCACGGTCTCCTCCGGCGGAACCTCGCGAGCAACGACGGTCTGCAGGCGGGTGACCACATGGGCGGCAATGACCACGGGATCCACCGTTTGGGCGGGCATGGAGCCGTGGCCCCCGTTGCCGTGTATGGTAACGGCCAAATTGGTACAAGCGGCCATAGCGCTACCCGGACGGTGTCCAACGGTGCCTGCAAGAGCGGGCATATTGTGCTGGCCAAGAATAATGTCTGGGCGAGGGAAGCGCGTATAGAGGCCGTCATCAAGCATTGCTTTTGCCCCGCCAAATATCTCCTCGGCGGGCTGACAAATCAGCATCAAGGTGCCGACCCATTGCTCCCTTAGTCCTGCCATGACGGCCGCGGTGCCGACGATGCAGCTGCTGTGTAGGTCATGTCCGCAGGCATGCATCAATGGCACTTCACTACCCGTTTCTGAGGTGGCCATTTCACAGCTGGCAAAATCTAGCCCCGTTTCTTCCTTGATGGGTAAGGCATCCATATCGCCGCGGAGCATGACGGCAGGGCCCTTGCCGTTGCGCAGCAATGCCACGACACCCGTACCGCCAACGTTGCGGCTCACCTCATAGCCAAAACTTTCCAAAGCGTCGGCGAGCCGTGCGCTGGTCTTATGTTCCTGAAAGGGCAGCTCGGGCGTTTGATGTAACTGGTGGTAGAGCGACTGAATATCGTCGAATGCTGCCTCTAGTCGAGAGGCGATGGCACTCTTTAAATCTAAGTGATCTGTCTGGATACTCATGCTGTTCTCCTGGCACTTCTTAAGTATGGGAAGGGGTGGGGTTGGTAACAGTGGGCTTGGTGAGCCACTGCCAAACCACCACGACAGCGACGTTGAGCAGCATCGCCCAGACGCCAGCGTGCCAGCCAAAAGGTGAGCTCCAGGCGAATTCCATCAACAGGTAGGCCACGCTGCCGAAAAGAGCACCCGCCATCACGCTGGCGCGGCGCAGCTGTGGCATGAACAGCGCGCCGATCACCATAGGGAATAGCTGGACAATCAACCCGTAAGCGCCGAGTAGCAGCAGTACCAGGGATGAGGGGTTAGCCAGTGCAAACAGGTAAGCAATCAGCGACAGGCCGAGTACGCTCAAACGTGTTGCGCTGACGACCGCCTTCTCGCTGGCGTCTTTCATCATGGTTGGGCCGACCACATCGCGGACTAATACCACCGCCGCGGTATGCGCTAAGTTGGCGCCGGTCGACATAGCGGCGGCCAGCGCGCCAGAGAGCATTAAGCCGATAACCCAGGGCGAGAAGTTGGCCACGTCCATCACCATGCGCAGTAGCACTGTGTCGGAGCGCTCTAACGGTGTGTCAGCAAACACTATGATGCCAGCAAAGCCAATAAACAGCAGCGGTACCAGTAGGTAGGCGTAGAGGGGGTAAAAGACGCTGACTTTGCGCAGCGTTTTGCCGCTATCAGCCGAGTAGAACTTCATAAACAGATGCGGCCACATGGCGCCGCCGAACGCGCTGACCAATACCGCCGTGCTGAAGTAGCCCCAGTTCATGCCCGTTGCGCCTGGCATGGTGAGGTACTCGGGCATCGTCAGTTGGATTTGGCTGAACATGTCGCCCACGCCGCCGTAGAGGCGTTCGGAGATGCTAAGACCCAGGAACCAAGCGATGGCTATCATCATGATGCCCTGAATGAGGTTGGTCCAACCGATGCCGTTTAGGCCACTACAGAAGACATAAGCAGCAACCACTAAGAAAGCCAGCAGCGCACCCAGCCAGAAGGGGATCACCCCATCCGTTGCTGCCTGAAACAGCAGGCCTGCACCGGCAATCTGGATGGTGAGGTAGGGCACCAGTGCTAACACGCCAATCACGCCCGCCAACATGCCCAGCGATTTGCTTTGGTAGTAATCGGCAATCATATCGCCTTGGGTGAGGTAACCTCGCTCGCGACCTAGCTTGGCTAAACGCGGCCCCATGGCCCAGATGGTGATGGGAACCAGGGAGAGGTAGGCGAGAATATAGAAGGCTGGCGCGCCATGCTGATAGCTCCAGCCCGGAGCGCCCAGGAAGGCGAAAGCGGAGAAGATTTCAGCGCCAAGAATGAAGAACAGGATCACGACGCCCACGTGGCGACCGCCCGCGACATAACCTTCCAAGCTGGAGTTTTCCTGACCGCGAGCGCGAAGCCCCACCCATAGAATCAAGGCGAGATAGGTCAAAGTGATGCCGACAACAATGATCGAATCATTCATGGCGTCCACCTCCGTGGCGAACGGCAAAGGCGACCCACATGCCGATAAATAGGATCAGCATCCATAGGATGTACCAGAAAAATAGAAAGGGCAGTCCGAGCACGGTGGGTTCGATACGATTGGCGATCAGTGCGCCGGGCCAGATCATCGCCAGGGTGCACACCGCAAAATGCAACCCCGTTACAAGGTGGTACTTGTTGTTCATAGCAGAGTCCTGCTCGCCATGGCGAGTCTTGTTATGAGTTGTTGCGTCACTATGAAACAAGAATAGAGATACCAAAAATATAGATTTTAGATGCTAGCCATATCATATGGGTATGTTAAGTAGTAAGTTGAAGAAGAAAAGTGACTGATTGGGGGGAGATAACAACAATGGAATTTCGCCAGTTGGAGTACTTTATTGCCGTGGTAGAAACAGGCTCAATTTCCGCTGCTAGCCGGAAAGTGTATGTTGCGCAGCCAGCGCTGACTCGCCAGATGAGGTTGTTGGAAGAGGATGTAGGTACCCAGCTTCTATATCGCCATGCTCGGGGGATTCGGCCGACGGTTGCGGGGCAAGCACTTTATAGTGAAGCCACACGGATGCTAGACGAGCGCTCTGATATCAAAGCGCGACTACTGGCACTTGGTAGCGGTCAAACGGGCAAGCTCAGTCTAGGAGTCACCGTCACGCACTTATGGGTTCCCGGAGTAGCTAAGCTCATGGGCGGCTATCGTGGTCGCTTTCCTCATGTGGCGCTGGATGTCTTTCCGCTACTTTCCGGCCCACAGTTGGATAGGCTGCAACAGGGCACCCTTGATGTCGGTATTCTTTATCTTGATGATCATGCACAGTCAGATATCGAAGCACGTTTACTCCAGCACGACCACCTGATACTTGCCGTCCCCACTACCTCGACATGGGTGCAAGTGCCACCTAAAAAACTAGCAGAGCTTGCCGATGCTGAATTTGTCTGGGGGTACCGCAGCATTTCACCGGTCTATTACGATCGGGTGGTGGCGCACTTTTCGCGGTTCAACTTTGAGCCTCGTGTAGTGCAGTATGGCGCTGATAATATTACGATTCTTAGCATGGTGGCGGCTGGATTAGGGTTGGCAATCGTACCGGCCGCTAGCCGAAGTCACCCCATGCCCGGCATTCATTTTATTGAGCTGGATGAGCTAACCGCCTGCGATATGCCACTGTGGTTAGCGTGGCGAGCTGGTAATGTATTGCCGGTGCTCGATAATTTTATCCAAATGGCGACAGAGGGGTTTTAACAAGACCGTCCTCTTTAAGGCAGATGCCGCTCTAGGTGGCTTACTCGGAAAACATGCTAAATATAACCCCCCTTAGCCAGCGGTTGCCGGGGTCTTGATGGAAACGGCGATGCCAGAAAAGATTGATGGGAATGTCTGGAAAGGCCAGCGGGTGCTCGCGAACGGTGAGGCCAAATCGTTCGCAAGTCGCTTCGGCCAATTTATTCGTAACCGTCACAACGAGATCGCTGCTGCCCACGATGTAGGGAATGGCAGCGAAATGCGGCAGCGTCAATCTCACCGGGCGCTGAATGCCCGCGTTGGCGAGCTGCTCCTCTACCACGCCATGACCGGTACCGCTCGCGACGATGACGGCATGATGGGCCGAACGAAACTCCTCGAGACCAAAATCGCCCGTGGCGAGTGGGTGGTTGTCACGCATCAGGCAAACATAGCGCTGCTCGAATAGCCGCTGTTGATAAAAGCCAGCGCCCAGCTGCGGTATCAGCCCAACGGCTAGATCGATCTGCCCCTCTTCCATCTCATACTTCAGCGCGTGATGGCTGCTGCGAGCGGTGTGGAGCGAGACGCTGGGAGCCACCTGGGATAAATGCTGCAGTAAACGGGGCAGGAAAACGATTTCCCCAATGTCGGTCATGTTGAGGTGAAAGGTACGGCTACTAAGGGCTGGGTTGAAATCGTTGTGTAGGTTCAGCGTGTCATTCACTTTCCCTAACGCGTCGGCAAACCCGGGATAAAGCTGGCTTGCGCGGGGCGTGGGCTGTAACCCTTGCGAGGTGCGTTCGAAGAGTTCGTCGTTCAATAGAAGACGTAAACGCTTCAAGGCATGGCTGACCGCAGGCTGGGTAATGCCCAGGCGTAGCGCGACACGCTGTGTGTTTTGCTCTTGGTAGAGCAGATCGAACACCACCAGCAAGTTGAGATCGATATCGGCAAGCTTGATCATCACAATGGCCTCTGACGGGCATGCGACGATTGTCTACTTCTGTCGCGGAGTGCTAGCTCAACTCTTTGTTTCATATAGTTATTAGCGCCGTTTATAGTTTACATGAAGAGGGCTGTGTGGTGACCGTTGCCTCCTCCTAATAGCGTTATCAGTAGAGCGTGAGGCTCGACATGATAACGATACACTGTGAAAGGGAGTGAAGCATGCACGTCAAACATACCCAGCCAAAACGTCTCTCCATTGGCATTGTGGGGGGCGGGATCGGTGGCGTCGCCTTTGCCGTTGCGCTGTCGCGAGATAGCGGCCTTGATGTCCAGCTATTCGAAGCCGCTCCCCAGTTCTCCGAAATCGGCGCTGGGGTCTCCTTTGGCCCCAATGCGGTACGAGCCATTCAGCTGTTGGGGTTGGAAGCGGCCTATCAACGTATTGCCGACGCCTCACCAGCCCCCTTCGAAGATGTGTGGTTCGAGTGGCGCCGAGGCAGTGATGATACCTACTTGACGGCCAGCCTAGCGCCGGACGTTGGACAATCCTCGGTACACCGTGCCGACTTCCTGGATGCGATCGTGGCCCATCTGCCGAAAGGCATCGCGCATTTCGGCAAACGCTGTGTCGCGGTGACGCAAGACGCCGCTAGCGCCACTGCCCACTTCGATGATGGCACGCACTTTACGGGGGATGTCATCATCGGCTTTGACGGCATCAAATCGGCGGTTCGCTCCCATGTATTACCGCCCGACCAGTTTGGCGATATTGCGCCCTTCTGGAGCGGTACTTACGCGTATCGTGGCATGATCCCCACCCACACCTTAGAGACAGCGCTCGAGGCTAACGGCAGCGAGAAACGTTTGGCATGGGTGCCGCAAATGTATCTCGGTAAAGATCGCCATATTTTGACGTTTCCGGTCAAACAGTCACAGCTCGTCAACGTCGTAGCCTTCATCACGGACCGCTCGGTTCCTCACCCGCGACTACTCGACGGGGAGGAGTGGGTTCAGGCCGTCAGCCAGCAGGAAATGTTACAGGTCTTCGACGGCTGGAGCCCGGCTTGCCAGGCCATTCTCGCATCCATCGCCGAACCAACGCGCTGGGCGCTGCATGAGTTGCCCGAGCTTCCCTTCTATCGGCGCGAGCGGGTCATGGTGGTCGGCGATGCCGCCCATGCGCTCGTGCCCCACCAAGGGGCGGGGGCCGGACAGGCGCTCGAAGATGCCTACGTGCTGGCGACGCTACTGACAGACGTCCGCTGCGATCACCGCCCCGTGAGCGATGTGTTGGCCGCTTTCGAGCACGTGCGCCATGCACGCACGTGTCGAGCGCAGCGCACCTCCCACGACGCTGGCGATGTCTATGAATATTCGGGAAAAGGCATTGGGGGCGATGAGACTAAGCTCATCCACGACCTGGAACACCGCTTCGATTGGCTGTGGAATCACGATCCACACGACGATGTCATTGCGGCTCGGAAGTATCTCGAAACCGTATCTCGAGACCGTCTCTAGAAATACCGCTTGAGGCGAGTGCGCGTCGAGCAACACGCTTGGATCATTCTTTTGTCTTATGGCGCGCTCTATCACGGCGAAGTGATTGCGTGGCTCTTTAACACGCGGCTGCGTATCGATACGCGCTTTATTCGGCGCTGAGCGCCCCTGGCGAGGGCACGTCTCGTGCAGCGGCTCTCGCGCTCGGGGTTATGGGAAAAAAGAGGCTGAATAGCCGAGCCCGTCATGCGCTTGTGATACCTCCTTGGTATGGACGCGCACTTAAACAATATTGGTTCCGGCTTGCACGGGCACGCAAACTGCTCGATAGCGAAACGATTGCCTGATGCCGGAGCTGCCATGTCAACTGTTATCCAACGAATAGAGACGCTGCTGGTCGATTTACCGACCATCCGTCCTCACAAACTCTCGATGACCACCATGGCCTGCCAGACCATGGTGATCATTCGCATGCATCACTCAGACGGTATCGAGGGGCTGGGCGAAGGCACGACCATCGGCGGTCTAGCCTATGGCCCGGAGAGTCCCGAGAGCATCAAGCGCAACATCGATACGTACTTGGCACCTCTACTGATTGGTCAGCCTTCCCATAACGTTCACCACGCCCGCGCGCTGCTCAATCGGCACGCTCGCGGCAACATGATCGCTAAATCCGCACTGGAAATGGCGCTGCTCGATGCCCAAGGCAAACGCCTGGGGCTGAGCGTGGCCGAGCTGCTGGGAGGCGTGCGTCAGGATCATATCCCCGTGCTATGGACGCTCGCGAGTGGCGATACCGCGAAAGATATCGATGAAGCCATGCTGCGTTTAGAGCAGCGTCGGCACTGCGACTTCAAATTGAAAATCGGTGCCAATCCCGTGGGCCAGGACGTCCGCCACGTAGCGGCCATCAAGGAGGCCTTGGGAGACCGGGCGAGCGTGCGCGTCGATGTCAATCAAGCGTGGGACGAATCCACCGCCGTTCGCGGTATTCAGGCGTTACAAGAGGCGGGCATCGAGTTGATCGAGCAGCCCATCGGCGCGCGCGAGCATGCGGGATTGGTGCGTTTGGCGAACCGCTTCAATGTGCCCATGCTCGCCGATGAGGCCGTCCAGGATGCGCGCGACGGCCTTGATTTGGTATGCGGCGGCTTCAGCGGAGCCTTTGCACTGAAACTCGCCAAGTCGGGCGGGATTTACGGCGCACTGGAGCTCGCGCATGTCGCCCAGGCGGCCGGCATCGGCCTGTATGGCGGCACCTTGCTGGAAGGCACGATCGGTACCGCCGCGTCGCTGCATACGTGGGCAACGCTACCGACCATGACCTGGGGAACGGAAATGTTCGGCCCGCTCTTGCTGCAAGACGATATCGTGGTGTCGCCTCTCGACTACAGCGAATTTGGGGTGGCCTTACCGCCTGGGCCAGGTCTGGGGATCACCTTGGATGAAGATAAGTTGGCGCACTACGCGCGCTAGCCAACGCGCCACACGCAAAGACCGGAAACGAAAAGGAGAGCCATCGATATGCTGTTTCAAGTCGAGATGACCGTCAAATTGCCGACCGATATGCCCGCCGAGCAGGCCGCGAATATCAAGGCAACCGAAAAAGCGTACTCCCAGGACCTGCAGCGCCAAGGCAAATGGCGCCACCTGTGGCGGGTGGCCGGTAGCTACTCGAACGTCAGTATCTTTGACGTGGAGGACAATGCCGAGCTTCAAGAGCTGGTCAGTAACCTGCCACTGTTCCCCTACATGGAGATCAGCGTCAAGCCGCTTTGCCGCCACCCCTCGTCCGTACGTGACGACGACAGCTAATGCTCGGCGGAGCGCGCCAAGGTACTGAGCCATAACATCTATAATAATGTAGCGAGCTATCTCATGACCGTAAAAATCTTCGACACGCCCGAGGTTCAAGACTTTCTCAACGCCGTGGCCGGCCTGGACCAGGCAGGCGGCAACGACCGCGCCAAGCAGATCGTGCATCGCCTGGTGGGCGACCTGTTCAAACTGATCGACGACTTCG